>JAFWTK010000228.1 GCA_017518935.1 Prevotella sp. | reverse complement strand
TATATATAGACTAATGGCGTCTCTAATACTAAAAAGCGCCCAGACAATCCATCTGATGTCTGGGCGCATATAAGTTAGGATAATGTTCCTAAGAATTGATATCTACTTATTTTACAAGTACCTTGCGACCACCTACGATATAGATACCTTTCTCTGTAGGAGTAGCCACACGCACGCCAGTAAGTGTGTAGGTCTCGTTGGTAGCATCCTGATACATGTTTGTTTGCTGAATACCTGTAAACGTTTCTGTAATAATCTCGATACCCGGGCACTTGGCCTTAATGACATCCCAGTCTTCATCCCAGCGTCCTGCACCGCTTACGTCGAGTTTGGTTGCTGTTGGAGCCAGTTTTGCAGCCAACAAGGCATAGTCATCATAGGCTTCCGGATGCCAGTCACCGTCCCAAGTACACTGATAATTACCCTTGCCGATGACACCGGTTACCGTCACCTCACCTGTCAGCGAGTTGTCGGGGAGTGCAAGAATGCCCTTGCCATCCACCATGGGACCTTCCATCTTGACATCATCGATATATATGGTCTGACCCACATTAGCCAATGCATCGCCACCATCCTCGAAAGGCCAAATCTCGAGCACCGTATTGCCTGTATCCGAAATCTTCTCATTGTCAGGACCAGCAGCAAACTCGAAGGTCAGGATGTTCCACTGATCAGCATCGCCACACCAAAACAGGCGTCCTGTAGAGTAGCCGCCATCGCCATCCTTAACCAGTTTCACCAGCACGTTGTGATTGATACTCATCTTGATACGCATGGTCATGCGGCGCAGACCCTTGAAATCGACATCACCCAAAGGCAGACCTGCATTGCAGTGTTCCTTGTCCCAGCCACCAGGATTGTCTTTAGTGGTTATCTTCAAGCGCTTATTACCGTCTTCTTCCACTACGGTAGGTTCTGCACGGTTCCAGAATCCACCATCACTTCCTACTTCTTTGTCTTCGCCATCCCACAGCACGGTCTGAGCGTTACACACTGTTGCGGCAAACATCGTTGCCAGTAAAAATAATTTTTTCATTGTTGTTATATTATTTTATTGCTGGCTGACTTTCAAGTCGCTCACAGTGATGGAACCGCCGTAGTTATTAATACTCCAGCAGTTCTTCTGGATGCCATAGATACGCTGAGTATAGGCACAGACATCGTTGATGTACATCACCAAAACGGAGTTATCAGTATAGATATCGATGTTGTAGGTATTGTCGGCAGGACGTTCGAACCAGTAGCCATCAATGCCCTCGATGAACCCCTTACCTGCCGAGCCTTCCTGCTCAAAGTTAACCTTCCGGTGGTTATCATCCTCAGGATTGACGACAATCGTATAATACTTCTCCGAGTCTGTACCGCGAACAAACGATATACCAAACTTATCCCAGTTGTTCGAAGTCTTCACAGTGAACGAGATGTGGTTGCAAGTACCCAGACGACTGTAGAGCACATAGGCGTCATCACCACTCAGTGTACCACCATTATAATTGTTGCTGGCCTTTACACTTGCATCTGCAGTCTTTCCATACTTTGCAGCCATTGCAGGCACTGCACCGAGCGTCAGTGTACCATCGGCATGCTGGATAAGTTTGTGGCACACCAGCGCACCACTCCAGTTAGGTTCGTTACCATCACCAGCACCTACGTTGATATTTTTCTCATGGATGTCAGCACCTGAACGGAACGGACACCAGCCCCAGATATAACGATCGGTACCATTCGAGGCAGTCTTACCTGCGTAGAAAGCACGGCTGTCAAGCACGCCCTCATGGCCATCGGCAGGCCACTTTGGACCGTCGTTGAAACAACTTTTCAGTTCCTCATAGGTCGAAGCCACCATGTATTTCACCTTACGGCTCCACGAGGTACGGAAACTCTCGCTGTAAACCATGTACCAATATTCACCCATCTTGAAGATGTCTGGGCACTCTAGCATACGGTCCCAGATCATACGGATACGTCCCACGTGCTCCCAATTCTTCAGGTCGCTTGACTTGAACTCTGCGAATACAGGGTCACCACCACCATTGGGGTAGGTAGAGATGACCATGTGATACAGGTTATCATCGGCAACAAATATCTGTGGATCGCGGAAGTCATTGCCAGAGTAACCGAATTCAGGTCCGTTGAGAGTCCATAGTTCGTCCTTTGTCCAAGTTTTAAAGTCGGTTGATGTGGCACGCATCACTACCTCGCGGTTCTTGCAATGACCATTGTGACCAGTATAGTAAATATAGTATATACCATCTTTCTCGTAGGTACACCCCGTACCCAGGGCTGCATCTTGCTGATAGTCATTGCTTCCGAAGGGTATAATCTCACCCATAGACTCATAGTTGGCGCCGTCCTTGGTTGTTACTGCCCAGATAGGATGGAAGCGGAAAGTCATATTGTTTATGAATTCCTGAAGATAGAGCACCTTAAAATCACCAGATTTCTGATCATAGAAAGGCATTGGGTCGCCCACGCGTCCTACAGCAGGTGTATAGTAGGTCCCGAAGCCCTGATCATCGGTAGGAGTGAAGAATGTTGTTGTACCATTCCAGTCCTTGGCGGAATCACCGCTGAACTCATCGTCGCTGCACGCTGTCAGCGCAGAGGCTGACAGCATGAGTGCGAATACTGAATATATCATTGTCTTCATAATCTTTTCAATTTTCAATTATTCAATTCTTCAATTTTACTTCGTCAAGTAATCAAATGCATTGAGCATAATCTGTCCCATATTGTCGTGATAGTTCGATTCATATGGGGTAGGAGAGTTCCAGTCAAAGAGTCCAGAGCCAAAGCAGATGATACCACCTTTACCGAACTCACCATTTGCAGCCTTCAATTCCCACGATGATACGCTGTTGTCGCCACCAAGAGCACGACCACCAGTCTTGGTCTCAAAGGCATCCTTACCATCTTGATAGGTATCCCAGAAACCATATTGTGATGTGGTGTTACAGATTGTGTATCCATTATCCAAAGTATAGACAGCATTGTCGGCTGCACTAGGATAGGTCTTTAGGTTCTTCCACAGTGAATGTGTAATGTCATAGGCATAGAAATGCCAAGGATCTTCACCCATGAGGTCGGAGCCTTCACCGCCTCCGCCACCCCAAACATTGTTGGGATAAGCATCTTCAGGCATTGCTCCAAGTGCGATGGCATAGTTTACTGCCGAACGTCCCAGTACAAATCCCACGCCCTTCTGCCAGAGTTCCTTCATCTTTGGCAGAGCAGTCATGGCACCATTCTCGGCCTCTGCAAAGCCGTTGTAATTACCGTATGACGAGCAATGACGGTGGAAGAAGACGAGTTTACACTTCTCTAAAGAGATGTTTCCGCTTGCTACGTCGCTCCATGAGGCATAGGCAGCACTCTCAATATTTCCTGTCAGCCACTTGGCAGCAGCCTTCTCCTCATCATTGAGTAACTCTATGTTCTCAGCCTCGCCCACGAATATTGCTACAGGATCGGCTATCAGTGTCACAAATACAGTATATACTGTTGTGGCTGTATTATCGTTCAGTGTTATCTGGAACGGCTCGGTAAAGTTTCCTTTAGTACCGCTGGCAGGGCTGCAGGTAGCGTCCTCGCTACACTCTACTTCGAAAGTGGCATTGCTCAGGTCGATACCGCTGTTGGCCATCACACTCACGGTGATAGTCTTGTCCTGCTGGTTAATGGCACCTTTCACGCCTTCCAGAATGAAGAGCGACATCAGAGCCTCGTCGTTACGAACGCTTATCTGATAATCCATTACCAGATCGCCGTTCTGGATATGCAGTGTCCTGTCGCCATCGAAATTGATGCGGTCGCCCACCTTCATATTTGTCTGGGCTCCAGAAGAAACAGTCAGACTGGTTATTTCCATTGAATTCTTTTGGTCAAAGTCAACAGGTACTTTCACCTTCACCAATCTTTTCTCTGTGTTGATAATGCCTTCGTATTGCCCGTTTAGCACGAACTTCTCAACTAGGCATGAACCTTTCACGTCGATGCTGCCTGTATGATCATCGCTACAGGCACTAAACCCGCACATTACGCAGATTGCGCAGATGATGCTATATATCGTTTTCATAACTCTAAATTCTTAATTCTACAATCTTAATTCCAAATTACCACTGTCCGCAGTTCTGTGTGTAGTGTCCGTTCGATGCGGCCATCTGCTCCCAAGGAACAGGCAGGTATTCGTTTTTGTTTGCCGTAAACTGTGATCCACTCAGGAAATTCATCTTCTCGCTCTCGCTGGTATAATACTTGTTCAGTACAGTAGCAGCGTCGCCCCAGCGTACAAGATCGAAGAACCGCTCACTCTCCATAGCCAGTTCCAAACGGCGCTCCATTTTGATTATTTTCATGGCTTCGTCTTTTGAGTACGAACCGTTGTACTTGCCAACTGCATAGTGTACGCCATATTTATTAGGATAGTTTGAAACGATACTGTTGGTTGCCATACCGGCTGCACGATCGCGCACCTGATTGACAAGTGAAATAGCCTCTGAAGTCTGTCCTAATTGAGCCAGAGCCTCAGCACGCATCAACAACACGTCTGCATAACGGAACACGATACGGTTCATAGAACTTGCCCACTGTGAGTCGCACAAATAAAGGTAACTATCGGTCAAAGCAGGGTCTACATTCTGCTTCAGAGATACGAAATATCCGAAGGTACCGCCTGAACGGCTCCAGGCGTTGCTCTCGCTAATCATAAAACTTGTGTTGAACATATAAGGAGTACCGGGCACGCCTACGGTTACGAACAGACGTGGATCAACGGTCTGATTGCTACCAACGGTATAGTCAACATCAGCAAAATTGTCAAGTATTGGAAGACCGTCACTGTTGGTACGGTAGGCATCAACCAGGTTGTGAGACGGCTTATAGAAATCACAACCAGAGTCGTGTACCTTTGGAATACATGGCACAATCAGTCGGTTCGAGAAATTCAGATTACCATATACTGTACCGTCGTTTCTTGAATACTGGATGGCCCACAAACTCTCTTTACCGTTCTCGTACTGTTCCTCAGGACGGAAGTTATTGTGGAGGTCACTTTCAAGACCATAGCCATTATATATAGAAGCATTTGTGTATTCCACAACTTTCTGCAGGTCAGCCTCGTTGATTCCTGTCACCTGATTACTATTGGCATCATCCTGCCTATATGCCTTGTAGAGATATGCTTTTGCCAAGAATGCTGCACAGGCAGCCTTTGTAGGACGTCCTTTATCTGTCTGAGTCACAGGAAGAACAGCATAGGCATCCTCCAGATCGTTGATAATCTGCTGCCAGCCTTCATCGTTAGAATACTCTGTGTTGGAGAGAGTATTGTAGTCTGATTCTTCCATATTAGGCTTGTTCACGAAAGGAATTTTCTTAAACAGACGCTTCAACTGGAAGTGTCCGTAGGCACGCAAGAATTTCATCTCTGCAGTACGCTGCTGTATGATGGCGTTCTCTTGGTCGGCACTTGCCAGAATATCCAGAGACAGACTAACACGTGAAAGATAGTTGTAAAATCTGTTCCAGATTGAACTGAAAGGCCAATCAGTGGTCATCACACCAGAACTCTTTTCCAAACGGTGGAAAGGTTCTCCATCCGAAAAGTCAGAACCACCGACATATGCGTCATCCGAGCGAGTATCGTAGTTCCAAAGCGAGAACGAAGCGTTCATGTCCTCAATCGAAACCAGTCCAGCATATGCAGAAACCAGCACGTTGTCGATATACTCAGGATTCTTTACCTCGTCCTGAGTCAGTGTAGCCTGTGGCACCTGTTCCTCAAGGAAGTCAGAGCAGGACATCAAACCACAGATAGCGCAGATTGCATAGATTGATCTATATATTGTTTTCATAATCGTTGCTAAATTTTAGAATGAAACATTGAGTCCGAATGTAAGATTGAGAGGAATAGGATAGTTGAATCCTGGGTTCTCAGGATCGGCACCAGTAAACTTACCACTCTTGATAGTAAGCAGGTTCTGAGCCGAAGCGTAAAGACGGATGCGGTCTAAGTGCAACTTGTCGGTAAGACTCTTAGGCATATTGTAGCCTAACTGTATTGTGCGCAACTTAGCATACGAACCATTTTCGATATAATAAGAAGACACGCGGCCTTCGTTGTTGGTATCCGAAGTAGTGAGCGCGGGGATGTCGCTACCTGGATTGGCGGGACTCCAAGCATCAAGGGCACGTCTGCCCTTATTCAGATAAGGAACGTTGATGGCGGAGTTAGCCCAGAAGTCGGTCTGAGATTTATAGCCGCGACAATCCACGTCAACGCCCTGCACACCCTGCCAGAACATGGTCAAATCCCAGTTCTTATACTGCAGATAAATGTTCAGACCCCATGTAAAGTCAGGTGTGGGATCATAAATCCAGTCCTGATCTTCCTCAGTGATACGTCCGTCACCATTCAGGTCCCTATAGCGAATGCGACCTAGTCCAGCACCTTCCTGTATAGCATGGTTGTCTATTTCCTCCTGACTCTTAAAGATGCCATCATAAATATAGCCCACCTGTGAGAACATCGGATGACCGACAACACTCTTCACGCCATTGCCGCCATATTTACCGTTGGCGGCCACAGTTTCAGGCAACTTGGTAATCTCATTCACATATTTACTAATGTTTCCGCTGATGTCCCATGAGAAATCGTTAGGCAGACGATGACGATAGCCAACTGTTAGTTCCCAACCATTGTTCTTCACCTCACCGGCATTGATCCACTGACCAGAGCCTTCACCCATAGCAGCAATACCTTCCATGAACAGTAGAATGTCGGTGGTCTTTTTATTGAACCAGTCAAAACTACCGTAAATTTCATTTCTCAAGAGGGCAAAGTCAACACCGATGTTATGTTGTGTGGTGGTCTCCCACTTGATGTCATCATTACCACGCTGATTACGCACGTAACCATTGTCGAGGTCGTATCCACCGTTCTTACCAGCGATATCGTAAGATGATCCTGCCTGACCACTGCCCCACAGACCTGTCGAAACAACCGACTTATATAAGGTGTAGCGTGCTGTGTTCGAGATTTCCTGGTTACCAGTCTGACCCCACGAATAGCGTAGTTTCAGGTTATCAAGCCAACCTTTGGTGCTCTCCATGAATTTTTCTTCGCTGATGCGCCAACCTGCACTGACAGACGGGAATGTACCATACTGGTTGTTTGTACCGAATCGGCTTGAACCGTCATGACGAATCGTGAAGGATGCCAGATATCTATCATCGTAGGTATAGTTTACTTTACCAAAGAATGATACGAGACTAAAGCCTTCGCCAAAGCCTTCGGCCAACTGTCGGCCTGCACCTGCAGACGGCCACATATAGTCAGTATTCAGAATGGCCAGTTCATAACGCTTGGCACTATTCATCTTATAATCCTGACGGTTAACCTCAGTACCTATCATAGCATCACCGCGGTGTTTGCCAATCTCCAGATTATAGGTGGCAATGGCGTTCCACATCCATCGCATCCAGTGCTCCTGTTTACCTTCAACGGCACTATCGGTACGCATCACCTTACCATTGGCAATAGGATAGGTGAAGAAACGCTGTTCCTTCTGGGTATAGTCCATACCAAGGGTGGTGCGAATCATAAAGTTCTTGAACGGCGTAATGCTCAGATGTACGTCACCAAACATACGCCACTGAGTATATTCGTTGTCTTTCGCGTTGTCAATCATACTCAGCGGATTTTCACGCTCTGAATAAGCACCAAGCGCCTGAGCATACTTTCCGTTCTCTGCCCAGATGGGGAAGTTAGGGTTGAATTCAAGCGCATGTTCAAGCACCCCACCAGGAGCATCATTGCCTTTAGTGCGGTTGATGGTGAAGTTCTCACCAATAATAACCTTCTCGTCAAATAACTTGTAGTCGGCATTTGCACGAGCCGACAAACGATTGAAATTACTCTTTTTAATAGTACCCTGGTTGTCGTAGTAGCCTAAGGAGAAGAACGAGTTGCCTTTCTCGGATCCGTTACTCACCGAGAGATTGTACTGTTGTACCACACCTGTACGTGTGATTTCCTTAAACCAGTCGGTATCTCCTGCACGTACTGAGGCATTCTCATCAAGGTACATGTTCATGGTCATCTTATTCAATACAGGATTACCATGAGCATCATAGCCCCAGTCGTAGTTGTAGCCTAAGTTGTTGTTGTTTGGATTCACACCGTCGTTCACAGATGCCTGCCAATAGGCTCGTCCCCACTCGCTTGCATTCATAGTCTCTATCTTGTTCGTATAGAAAGATGTGGCTATGCTACCATCGAAGTTTACTTTCACTTTACCATCTTTACCCTTCTTGGTGGTGATGATAATCACACCATTAGCAGCACGTGAACCGTAGATAGAGGCTGATGCAGCATCTTTCAGTACCTGAATGCTCTCGATATCATTGCCGTTCAACTCGTGCATACCCGCTTTCGTTGGCACACCGTCAATGATGTAAAGAGGATCGTTATCATTCAAGGTTCCGACACCACGGATACGTACAGTTGCAGCACCAGAAGGATTACCATCGGCTTGGATATTCATGCCTGGCACACGACCTTGCAAGGCCTTCATCGGGTTGTTCTCGTTTTGTTTGGCCATCTCATCAACGCTTACAGTCGAGATAGCACCCGTAAGGTCGGCCTTACGCTGAGTGGTGTAACCTGTTACCACTACTTCCTGCAGCATTTCAGTGTCATCATTCAGTGTCACCTTCATGCCATTCTGGGCAGGAAGTTCAACCGTCTTAAATCCGATATAAGAGAATACGAGCGTTGTGCCCTCATTCACCTTAATCGTGAAGTTTCCATCGAAATCGGTAATTGTGCCGTTCGAGGTACCCTTCTCCATCACAGTGGCTCCGATAACCGTTTCACCAGTGGCATCAATTACGGTACCACTGATTTCCGCCTGCGCGTACATTATAGTACTTGTCAGGAGAGCCAACAAACATAGAAAAAGTTTCTTTAGTTGTTCCATTGTTGAACTTTTAAATTGATTAGTACTTTTGTGAATTAAATCTGTTGCAAAAGTACTATTATTATGATGCAGGGG
>JAFWTK010000227.1 GCA_017518935.1 Prevotella sp. | reverse complement strand
TTCCATTACGGCACCTTAGGTAATATCTTGTCTCGTTATACACCCAAGACTATTATCTTTGAAATTCACCCCTGTGACTTCCAAGACACCCCATATTCTGGCAAAGAAAGAGCCGGTTCTTTGGCCCCATATTGCGGCATGAGCAAAGAGTGTGATGAGATGTTGAAGCGTTCGGGCAATTACTGGCCTTACCAACTGTCATGGGTTTATCGATACACGGGCAGTTTCCCCAACCTCCTGACAGGTAAATTGGGATCTATGGACAGAAGCCTGAAAGGATGGAAACCTCTTGACGGCGTATTAGATACTGTGGGAATCCAAGCAGAGGAGTATCCTTTCCCAATAGATCAGGAACGCGTGGATCTTTTGGAGCGTTTCATCAAGGACTGCAAACAAAAGGGCATCCAACTGTCATTGATTGTGTCACCCATGTATATCTGTTCCGAGAAGGATGTCTATAAGATTCCCCGTGAACTGGCTGCAAAATATCAGATTCCATTCATCGACCACTACAGAGACTCTGCCTTTGTCGGACATCCCGAACTGTTCTACGATTTTGGTCATCTGAACAGAAAAGGTGCAGAGATGTATTCAAAGATGATTTGTGAAGAACTAAAAAGGTGAGTACGCTACTCACCTTTTTCTTGTTCCACAACCTCAATGAGACCGATATCATTTTTCCAGAAATAGCATATGAGCCTATTTCCGAATGCAGGAGCCTCAACGGGGGTGAATAATGGAGCAAATCCTAAGTCGGTCAGGTGTTCATAAACAGCCTGGACATCAGGAACCGTATAACAAGTATGATAAGGAGTCGTGCCTTTCTTCAGCATCTTCAGCATCGTGGCGTTCTCTGGATAAGGCTCCACCAGTTCTATAGAGACCTCTCCTTCTTTCCGCAGAAAACAAATCCGTGTCTTCTGAGTATCATCACTGACAATATCCTCTGCAACATAGCCTAAGAGCGCAAAGGTCTCTGCCGTTTTTTCTATACTCTTCGTGATGTAACCTATATGCTCAATCGTAAAGTCCATATTTATCCTTCTTTTTTAGTGATGTAGCACTCTTTGGGTGAATAACTCAACAAATCCAACAAATATTTATTGGATTCTGATTCTATCTTTGAGAAGCCAAGATTGGGGTAATGCTGCTCCACCATCTTATTTTTGGGAGTCGGGATATATTCACCTATTATATATTTATAGCCAGCAAGCCGAGCCCGCTCGACCATCGTGTTCAAGGTAAAGTTCTCCATACCGCGTTTCAGCACACGGCAACTCATAAACCAGGTATCTACAAACAAGGTCTCTTCATCCAGTTTCTTCATGATGATGACAGCAATCAAGCCATTATCCCCAAACTTATCTTCCAGTGTAAAACTCAAATCAATGACATTGGGATCCTGAGCCATGCTTTCGATATCAGCCTCTGTATATCGGATGGTCCGCAAATTAAACTGATTACTGCGCTGGGAGAGTTGGGCCACACGAGGCGTATTAAACTTTGTGAAGCCACTGACTGTAGAAACCATATCAAGTGATTTCAAGAAATCAGCCTCATTAGTGAACGTCTTGGACAACGAGACACGCTTGGCCTCCACCTGATACTGTTTGGTACGGTCTTTGTCTGCATTGCTATAGGATGCCGTCTCAAACAGATTCAACGAATACAGGTATTCAAGATACATAGCAGGATCCTCAGGTAGTTCTGGAACCGTAATGCCGGGAATATTCTCACGCACCATATTCCTCTCAAAAGGATTATCATCCAAGAATACCATCGAGTCGAAGCCGATGTTCAGGATTCCCTGAATCGTACGGATATTATCGACCTTCGTTTCCCAGTTAGCCTGGAATACAGCGATATCATCCAACTTCAGGATCATGTCCGGGTGCTTCTCAAATGGTTCCTTAGCCGTTTCCTCATTGTTCTTCGAAACCACACAGATAATGATGCCGCGCTGCTTTAACTTCTTGATCCACATCTGGAACTCCGTAAATGCCTTGCCGATGCCTAAGCCATGTCCCAACTCAATACCTTCAAGACCATCATCGCCAATCACTCCACCCCATACAGTATTGTCCAGATCCAATATCAGGCATTTCTTAAACTGTCCTTTAATCGCGGCAATGATATCAACAACTCTTGAGGCGACGTATGGCAAGGCATTGACACTCAGCACCATCTCAGTGGTCATATACACATTGGGCGCAAACATAAACTGACGCCCGAAGAGATTCTGCAAGCCGGCAATGTCGCAAATGAAGAGATTCGGATACTGCCGTGCAAGATTCATCAGTTCAAAGTTCAGTTTCCGAACCTGATAAGAGAAAGACGACTCCACCTTATTGGCATAACTGCCAAAGACTGTATCTTCTATCTCCGGGTAATTGAAATAAATCAGTTTCTTATTGGCAAACGAAGGATTCTCGCACAATGAGGTAATAAAAGACAGTCGTTCCTCAGCAAGAAGAACCTGGTTCTCCATGGGCAGGCTGCTATGATACTCGCCCAACTTATGCGTTGACTGAAACACAATGATGATATCTGCATCAAACTCATAGAGTTCACTGGTTGGATCCATCAACTGGCGCTCCACCTGACTATACTCTCCTTCATACAAATCCAAGTTTATCCCTCTGTCTACAGCCTCGCCTTTTATAGCAGTGACGAGCAATTGCGTTGCTGTATCACCTAACAAAGCAATCTTC
>JAFWTK010000226.1 GCA_017518935.1 Prevotella sp. | reverse complement strand
ATATCGTAGGTGGTCGCAAGGTACTTGTAAAATAAGTAGATATCAATTCTTAGGAACATTATCCTAACTTATATGCGCCCAGACATCAGATGGATTGTCTGGGCGCTTTTTAGTATTAGAGACGCCATTAGTCTATATATAATCCCCCCACTGGGGGTAAAGTCTGCCCCGAATTGGTAAACCTTTGCTCTGCTGCCCAGTGGTGAACGAAATCGACAAGATTGCTGGGACATGGCAGAATGTAGGCACAACGATTGATGCGAAAGATGCCTATCAGTTGCGCTTGACTCTCCAGTTAGACAAGAACTCGACCATCACGCTCAGCAACAGCCAGGATGAGAAATACGTGATTGACATCAATGCCAATGCCCGTACACTGACTGCTCATCGTACTGCTGCTACTGGCAAGACCCGTTTTAACGGCAGTTTCTCCATTCCTTCGATGCAAGCACCTCTGAATATAGAGGGCGAAACGGTTACGATAGATATGTTTGTGGATCAGTCGTCTGTTGAGATACTCACAAAGGATGGAACAATGTCAATGACCAACCTTGTATTTCCGCAGTCTCTATATAATAGCCTGACGATCATTGGAGCCACCTATGAGGCGCAGATACGAACTCTTAATCGTATTTGGTAATAAAAATCGTTCATTGCTTACATTATTGTTGCGATGAACGATTTTTGTTTGTCTTTGAAACATATCTTATCGCTGTCAATAGTGATTTGTTGTATCTTTGCACCAGATTTAGATTCATACATGTGTAATTGGTTAAGTTAATTGTTAGTTTGGTAAAAAAAAGGCGCGGCTCGTGATGAGTCGCGCCTTTTTTTTATGATTGAATGACGTCGTATCAGATGAATTCTTTTGGTATGGGAGGCATTGCACCATTCTGGGTACAGACGAAGGCACTTATCTGGACGGCGGTCTTGTGAGCCTCCTGAACGGGTTTGCCATTGAGGATGCAAGCACAGAAGGAACCCGTGAATGAGTCGCCGGCGCCAACGGTATCGGCTACTTCAACCTTTGGCGTGTCTTGGAATGAGGTCAAGCCATCATCGGTAAACACATAAGATCCATTAGTACCACAGGTCAGCACAAGCATCTTTAGCCCATAGTCCTGTACCATCTTCTCACAGGTCTGGCGCATGTCCAACCCATCATAGCCAAACATCCGATTCACAACTACCAGTTCCTCATCGTTGATTTTCAGGATATTGCACAGTTGGAATGAGTCTTCGAGCACCTCTTTTGAATAGAATTGCTGACGCAGGTTGATGTCGCAGATCTTCAGGCAGTCGGCAGGGGTGTCAGCCAGGAACTTACGGATATTCTCACGTGAGACCTTGTTTCGCTGAGCCAATGACCCGAAACAGACGGCACGGGCGTTCTTGGCGATTTCTGCCATTTCATCAGTATAGGGGATGTTATCCCATGCCACACCTTCCTTGATCTCATACGTTGGGATACCGCCTTCAGCGAGTGTTACTTGTACGGTGCCGGTGGGATAAGGAACGCGTGGCATCAGGTAGTTCAATCCATGCTCCTTTAGAGCCTCAATTGTCTCTTCTGCGAGGGCATCCTCACCTAATGCACTGATGGCGATGGTATCAAGGCCGAATTGGCCTGCGTGATAAGCGAAGTTGGCAGGTGCGCCACCCAGTTTCTTTCCTTCGGGAAGTACATCCCATAATGCCTCTCCGAGGCCTACGATATAACGTTTCATGCTTTTACGGTTTTAAGTTGTTTGATATAAGTGAATAAGTAAATAACGCCGAGGGCCATGATCAGTACGGCACCAGCCTGCCCCATGGCATCGCTGGCAAAGCCCATCAACAATGGGAATACCGTTCCACCGAAAAGTCCCATAATCATCAGACCGCTGACTTCGTTCTGTTTCTCAGGCATTGAGGTGAGTGCTTGTGCAAAGCAAATGGAGAAGATGTTCGAATTGCCATAACCTACCAATGCGATGGCTGTATAGAGTATCCATTTCTCCGTTCCGATGAAGAGTCCACACATGGATAAGGCCATCATGACAACGCTGATGATAAAGAAGGTACGGGTAGGCAGTAACCGGAGGAAGAACGAACCCGTCAGACAACCGATGGTACGGAAGATAAAATAGAGGCTTGTGGCGAAGGCGGCATCATTCAATGTCATACCTAAACGCTCCATCAGAATCTTCGGAGCGGTGGTATTGGTACCTACGTCAATACCTACGTGACACATGATACCGAAGAATGACAGTAGGACAATAGGTGTACCCAATAACTTAAAGCACTCTGCGAAGGTCGATACCTTGCCTTCTATCTTTGGCTCATCAATAGGTGTTACGCCTAACAAAGCAGTAGCCAGGATGCCGATGACGAAGTAGATGCCAAAGAGGATACGCCAGTCGTAACCGAACGAAGGTATCATCTGTGTAGCACCCCACATCGCCAGATAAGGCGCCAGGAATGAGGCAATTGCCTTGATAAACTGTCCGAAGGTGAGTGTCGATGCCAGATTGCCCCCACCCATCACTGTCGATACCAATGGATTCAGTGAGGTCTGCATCAGTGCATTACCGATACCCAGCAATGAGAATGAAATCAGCATGATGGCGAAGTTATTGCCAAAAAGAGGAATCAGCAGCGACAGTACCGTCACGCCGAGTGAGAGCAGTACAGTCTTCTTGCGTCCGATTTTGTTCATCAACATTCCAGTAGGGACACTGAAAATGAGGAACCAGAAGAACACGAGTGAAGGGAAGATGTTGGCTGTCGAGTCGTTCAGTGCCAGGTCTTCTTTCACGTAGTTGGAAGCGATGCCCACCAAATCCACGAAACCCATGCAGAAGAAGCAGAGCATCACAGGGATGAGGGCGAGTTTGTTGACTTTACTCATGATGATATTTTTATTTGTTGATTTCGAATATGGCTGCTTTGCCTCCCTTTACCTTAATAATATTATAAGG
This sequence comes from Prevotella sp., assembly GCA_017518935.1. Taxonomy (GTDB): domain Bacteria; phylum Bacteroidota; class Bacteroidia; order Bacteroidales; family Bacteroidaceae; genus Prevotella. The sequence goes on along the minus strand of JAFWTK010000226.1, from coordinate 9,563 downwards.
CTCATTGGGGAACACGAGGTTGGTCATGACCATCTTACCGTCGCTGTCAAAAGCCTCGATACTACAACGGTCGATGAAAAGACGCAGTTGGCGGATACTGCCGTAGGTGGGAGCCGTCGTTACGCAGGGGAAGGCTTCGCTGAAACTCACATCGCCGCTCTTCGTGCGATCCATAGAGAAGGTCTGCTTCTGGGCATCATAGTTCATCATGACTTGCTCACCCTTTGCATTCGACAACTCAATGGTGGCTGACCCTTTTACATCTATTACAATCTCGCAGGTCTCTGTTGGCTTCTTTATTTTTTGACCACGCACGGCTAGCATTTCTTCAGAGGGTTTCACGCTCACATAAGTCTCCTCATTATACTTGAAAATGCCGAGATCACGAGGGATGGAGTTGGCACTACGGAACTGTTTGGTTGGCACTTGGTTGGCATACTGCCAGTTTGACATCCAGGCCAGCACCACACGACGGTTGGCTGGAGCGTTATAGAACGACACTGTCGCATAATGATCTTTACCATAGTCCATCCACTTCGTCACCTTTGGCATCGACTCGCAGGTGAATTTCTTGCCGTCGAAGTCGCCCACAAAATACTGTGTGGCCGAGCCCCCAAATGGTCCACCAGGGTTGATGTTGCATAACAGCACCCACTTGTTGTCAATCTTGAACAGATCAGGGCACTCCCATACGCCGCCATGATTGCCATATTCCTTACCAAATGATGATTCGTATTTCCATGCTTTCAAGTCCTTCGATGAGTAGATACGCATTTCTTGACCAGCGGCCAGAATGAGGTTCCATACCTTTGCTTCCTCATTCCAGAATGCCTTCGGATCACGGAAATCCGGTGCGTCGCTCGTCAGGATTGGATTGCCACTGAACTTTTCAAATGTCAGTCCGCCATCCTTGGATACTGCCATCGACTGCGTCTGATGGTGTCCGGCTGAGGTATAGAAAGCCACGACATCATTGCCATTAGTCACACATGACCCTGAGAAAATAGTGCCTAACCAGTCGGACTCGATTGCCAAGGGCTGGGCCTCCCAGTGAATAAGGTCTTTTGACGTGGAGTGTCCCCAGGTCATATTCTCCCATTGTGAGCCATAGGGATTAAACTGATAATAAAGATGCCACACGCCATCCTTGTAGAACATACCATTAGGATCGTTCATCCAGCCGTACACTGGTGTATGATGATAGGCCGGACGGAATTTCTCACGGTTTGTCGTGTCGAACGTGTCACTGTGTTTTATCTCCTTCCAGCACACAAAGTCTTTCACGGCACCTGTTGTACGACGATCACCCTGAAAAGTGATGTCGAGTAACATGGCCTGATTAAGTTCCAGGGGGACATAATAATCTACTTTATCTACGGCCAGTCTTACGTTCAGCCGCTTCACCATTTCGTTCTTTCCATTGAGCACGGCAATGTGTGCGTTCTCTTCTTTCTCCTGCACGGGTAGCAACAGGTATTTCTTTCCTTGCTCTACTCGTACCATTGCATGGCTCTCTCCCAGCACATTCGGCTGCACCTGAGCCTGTACTGATGTCGCCATCAGCACCGCAACCGCGATTGTTGTCATTAACTTTTTCATATTGTTACTCATTTATTGTTTGAACTAACTTTCTGCTGCAAAAGTACAGTAAAAACCTGATACAGACAATAAATAATGTTTCATTTGATAACAAAAATCGTTCATTGCAACAAAAATACATACAATGTACGATTTGTTATATGTTAAATAAATTAAAGGGGAAGAATAAAATGTAATATCTTAATGGGTAGTTTGGAATAATTATGTAATTTTGTGCTTTAACAAGTACATATTATATGAAAAGGATATTAGTTTTTGGAATGCTGATGACGGCAATGACTGTATCATCGCAAGTGAAGACGGACATCACGCAGTTTAACCTCTCTGGCCCATACGCTGTGGCGGCACCCGTCGCCTTCGACACCGTCGATGTGCAGGGCAAGAAATACGATGACAAGACGCTGATGAATGCCATGAGCCTGTCATCACCTGCATCGAGGATGTTCGATGGTCAGGTGTTGCCCTCGTTAGAGGAAAACCGTAGTGTTGGTCTGCTCTCCTTCTATGTCAATAATAGTGACTACCTGAAGGGAAAGATTGAGGTGAAGGGACCGAAGAACTACAAACTCTTCATTGATGGAGCAGAAGGTTCTCCCGACCTGAAACTCGCCCCTGAGCACCACACCTTCACCATCAAGTATCTTGCTGAGCCGAAAGACACCGACTCCATCAAGGTCACCATTGATGCACCACGGACGGTTGCCTATACACTTGAAGCCAGACATCCCTATATGGTTCACGACCTCACCGACGGCAAGCGTGTGAGAGGTGTCTCCCTCTCTGCCGACGGACAGTTGGTGGTGCTTTCTTATCAGACGACGGAACGGGGCGGCAACAGCCGTTGGGACTACGAACTCCGCGAGACCAAGACCCAGCGCCTCATCTCCCGTCCGTCGCACAACCCTCGTTGGATGCCCAAGAGCATTGCGTGGCTGGAGGAAGAGAAAGAAGGCAACAAACGCGTATTATATAAGGTAGAACCTCGCAACGGTGCCCGTACCCGTTTTGCCTGCGACATTCCAGAGGGCAGTTATACCGTGGCTCCAACTGAGGACTACCTGATTTTCTCAATAGAGGAAAAAGGACCGAAGGAGGACAAGGATGTCTTTGAGGTTCTGGAGATGGATGACCGTCAACCCGGTTGGCGCGACAGACGGTACCTGGCCAAGTACGACATAGCCACTGGCATCACCCAGCGCATCACCTTCGGCTCGAAAGGCGAACGTCTTGCCGACATCTCGCAGGATGGTCGTAAATTGCTAGTCATCTCTTCCTATTCCCGTCTGACCAAGCGTCCGACAGAGGTGGAGGATGTGTTTGTCATAGATGCGCAGACCTTGAAGATAGACACTTTGTTTACCTGTATCGGATTCCTGGGTAGTTGCGGCTTCTCGCTGGATGGTACGCAGATTCTCTTTACTGGCACACCTGAAGCCTTCGATCGCATCGGATGCCAACTGCCTGCCGATGTCACGCCGAGCATGACGGAGAACGAACTGTTCCTCTACGACATCGCCTCGAAGAAAGTCACGCCGATGACAAAGGATTTTGATCCCTCCATTGACGGAGGGCCTGACTGGTCGTGGGCTGACGGACAGATTTATTTCTCTGCCGAAGACCGCGACTACGTGAATCTCTTCTCACTCAATCCCAAGACGGGTAAGATTACGAAACTCCCTGCCGAGGGCGACTATGTCTACCGCTTCGATGCGGCGGCTCATGCCCCCGCCATCGCCTACCTCTCCTATAAGACGATGGAGCCCGCCTCGGCGTATGTTCTCGACCTCTCTGCAGCAGCCAAGAAATCAAAGACGACAACCTTCTTTGATGGTGCAACAGCCCTTGGCGATGCAGAGGTAGGCACTTGCGAGGATTGGAACTTCAAGAATAGCAAGGGCGACACCGTCTATGGTCGTCTTTATCTGCCGAAGGACTTCGATGCCTCGAAACAATATCCGATGATTGTGTATTATTATGGTGGTTGCTCGCCCGTGAGCCGTTATTTTGAGTCACCTTATGCTCCGCAGTACTGGAACTCCCTTGGTTATGTGGCTTATATCCTTGAACCCAGTGGTGCTACAGGCTTCGGCCAGGAGTGGGCTTCACGCCATGTGAACACGGCAGGGCGTGGTCCTGCTGAGGACATCATCGAGGGTACGAAACAGATTTGCAGGGAGCATCCTTTCATCAACCCTAAGAAGATTGGTTGCATGGGAGCCTCGTACGGTGGTTTTATGACACAGTATCTCCAGACACAGACGGATATCTTTGCCGCTGCCGTGAGCCATGCCGGCATCACCAACCATACTAGTTACTGGGGCGAAGGCTACTGGGGCTATAATTACAGTGAGGTGTCGATGGCCAACAGTTACCCCTGGAGCCACAAACAACTCTATGTCGATCAGTCGCCGCTCTTCAATGCTGACAAAATTCACACACCACTTTTACTGCTTCACGGCAATGCCGACACCAACGTACCGCTCATCGAGAGCCTTCAGATGTTCACTGCCCTGAAACTCCTGGGGCGTGAGGTTGCACTCGTTGAGGTGCAGGGCGAGAATCACCACATCCTCGACTATTCAAAGAAAGAGAAATGGCTCGCCACGCAAATGGCCTGGTTCGCAAAATGGCTCAAGGACGACCCCACTTGGTGGGACGCCCTCTACCCCAAGAAACATCTGTAGAAAGAATTATTGGTAGTCGCGGATGCGGACGTCGATGCCGCTGCCGGCGAGTTTCATAACCACTTGTGAAATGGGTGTCTGGCTATAATGGTAAGGGAAGAGCACTTTCGGCGAGATGGTGCGGGCTGCCTTTACCAGTTGGTCAACGGTCATCGTATAGGGCTGGTTACAGGGCAGGAAAGCAATGTCGATGTCCTTGATATCAGCCATCTCGGGGATGTCCTCCGTGTCGCCGGCGATGTAGATGCGCAGTCCGTCGAGACTGAGGATATAGCCGTTGTCGCGTCCCTTCGGGTGGAACTGTGTGTGGCCTTCGGTGTAGTTATAGGCTGGCACGGCCTTGATGGTGATGTCAGAACGGTAGGCAATGCTATCGCCGTTGTTCAGCACCAGACAGTTGCGGAACATATTATAAACGGCCAGATTAGAGTAGACCGTTGTTGCCGGGGTGCGAAGCAGAGCGATAGCCTCACGCTCGAAGTGATCCCTATGCTCGTGGGTAATCAGGATAAGATTGGCTTTGGGGAACTGTCCGTAGTCGGTCTCTGGCTTGGCGCCCATGCCTACAGGGTCAATCTGTATTTCTACACCGTCGTAGGTTATTTCGAGACTGGCGTGTTTGATGCATGTGATGGTTACTTTCTTGCCGCTCTTGGTGGTAAACTCATCCACCTTCTGGGCGGCATTGCAACTAGCGGCTGTCAGACAGCCGAGCAGGATGGTGAAAATGTTTCTTTTCATGTTGTTATTGTTTTGTTGATTAATCGTCTTGATTGTCGTCACTTATTGGGAGGGTGATGACGAAACGGGAACCGGGACCCTTGAAAGTCCTGTCGAGCAACACGTTTCCGCCCAGTCTGTTGATGAGCGTACGGCAGAGGGGCAGTCCGAGACCGAGACCTTCCTTGAAGGCATCGAGTTTGACGAAGCGCTCGAAGATATGCTCTGCCTCATCGTCGGGGATGCCAGAACCGGTGTCTTCTACCGCGATGAGCAGTTGATTACCGAGGACAGAGGCTTTCAAGGTGATGGTGCCATCCTTGGTGTTCTTGATGGCATTGTCAATCAATGTGCCGATAGCCCGCCTGAGCATTATCTGGTTGGTGGTCAGCGAGAAATCGTCGTTGATGGTTGTCTGGAAATCCAGATTCGTGCCAGCACTGACGAGAGGCTGGTTCTCCTGCAATAGGTCGCGCAGCATATCGTTGACTTCCACGGTGTCCTCCTTCACGGCATCCTCCGTCGATTCGCTGAACGAGAGTTCCAGCATTTCATCTATGAGCGAGGTAATCTGGTGACAGTTCTTCTGCATCATCTGTGCCATGTGCTGGCGTTCTTCGCTATTGCTGGTGAGTTCAGGCATGGCGATGATCTGCGAGAAACCGCTGATGATATTCAGTGGCGTGCGTACCTCGTGGCTCACATTCTGGATGAAGGCCGTCTTCATACGGTCCGACTCCAAAGCGTGGTCATAGGCAACCTTCAATTCTTTCAGGTGCTTGCGGCGGTTGAGTATGATATAGGAGAGTGCAGCCACAAGCAGTCCTAAGAGTAGCAGACCGATACTCATACCGATGAGTTGGTTGCGGGCCGTCTGCTTCTCCATCTCTTCCAGTCGCAACTGATCGCTAATGCTCCGCATACTGTTAATCAGCACCACATTGTTGACAGAGTCTTTGGCGTTTGTGGCCTCTTTGAGTGCCTTGTAGGCTTCCTCCCAGCGACCGGCTCTCTGCAATATATCTGCGATGGCATCGCCTCCCTCGTCGCCCAGTTCTTCCTTGGCAAGGGCGATGGCTTCGTCGGTCTTGCCGAGACTGGCCAAATAATAGACCTCCATGCTGCGACCGTGTACGGACGACTTGCCTTCGGCCACGCCTTTGCGGTAGGCTTCGTAGCCTTCCTGGAATTTCTTGATGTCGCCGTTGGTGAAATAAGTGAGGTATTTCCTGGTCTCGATGTCGAACATACGTTCGGGCGCGTATTTCTTTGCAATCTCCAGAGCCTGGTCGAGCAGGCGCATGGCTTCTTCTGGGTTATCTTCAATCTCCACGTTCACGAGATTCATGTAGATGGGAGGCATATTCTCGTAATAGCCTGCCTCCTCCATCATATCGATGACCTTGCGGAAGATACGCCTTGCGGCGGCCTTGTTGCCGCAGTAGCGGTTGATGTGCCCCAGGATGTTGTAGGCCATATACATCTCTTTGTCGATACTCTTCTCGCGCAGTTCAGTGGAGAGTTTTCGTCCAAGGGTGTATGCCTCGAAGATTTTCTGCTGGTTCATCAGGAAGACGATCTCGTTGCAGCGCTGGGTGTAATAGGCGTGCAGGTCGTTCTGTTCCAGAAGATAGTCTTCTAGTCTTTTGACGGCGGGATAGAAACTGATGCTGTCAGCATCATTGAAGGCGTGGAGCATCGCGTCGTGCAGTTCGATATATTTGGGATCATTCTTGTATGGTACATCAGCCTTGACACTGCCAGTGCCAAAAAAAGCGATGACTGCCAGAAGGATAAGATGTCTTATATTCATGATTGATAGGTTATTTCTATTCCTCTGCAAAGATAGGACAAATTCAGGAATAATCCAAATATTATGCCGATATTTTTTGATTTTTTAGGTGTTATCGACAGCATCCAGACGGTTGCGCCACAGGTATTTCCTCGTTTCGTGGACGATGATGCCGCTCAGGAAGAGTAGCGAGAGCAGGTTAGGAATGGCCATCAGCGCATTCATACAGTCGGCGAGATTCCAGACGATGGAAAGGTTCATCACACTGCCGATGAAGACGGCAGCGATATAGATGACGCGGTAGACGATGACCCACCGTTTTCCTTTCAGGTATTCTACGGCTTTCTCGCCATAGTAGCACCAGCCGAGGATGGTGGAAAAGGCGAAGGTAAACAAACCGAAGGTAAGCAACGGGGAGCCTACAACGGGGATTTTTGCGAAGGCGGCCTTGGTGAGGGTGGCACCGTTGTCGAAACCAATCTCGGGATAGGCGATGATGCTACTCACGATGACCAGTCCTGTCAGTGCACAGATGACCACTGTGTCCCAGAAGGTGCCGCTTGACGAGACCAGTGCCTGACGCACGGGGTTGCGTGTCTGTGCGGCTGCTGCCACGATGGGTGCCGAGCCGAGACCCGACTCGTTGGAGAAGAGTCCGCGTGCGATACCATAGCGGGCCGCCATCATCACGGTGGTTCCTACGAAACCGCCGCCGGCAGCCTGGGGATTGAAGGCTGACTCCACAATCAGTTTGACGGCAGGCCACACGTAATGGATATTCATCACTAAAATGTAGAGGCAGCCGATGACATAGAAGAGTGCATAAAAGGTACGAGCATACCACAGACACGGGCGATGCTCTTCACACCGCCTATGACGACGGCACCCGTCAGCAGACAGACGAAGCCGCCAGTCAGGTAAGGTGATATCTCGTAGGTCTCATTTGCCAGTGTGGCGATGGCATTGGCCTGAACGGTGTTGCCGATGCCGAAGGAGGCACAGGCTGTGAAGATGGCGAAGAGGATGGCCAGCCATTTCCAACCGAGACCGCGCTCCAAGGCATACATCGGTCCTCCGATCATCTTGCCGCTCTTGGTCTGTACCCTGTATTTGATAGCCAAAAGTCCCTCGGCATATTTCGTGGCGATGCCGAAGACACCCGTCAGCCAGCACCAGAGCACGGCACCCGGACCGCCCAGTGCGATGGCGGTTGCCACACCGATGATATTACCCGTGCCGATGGTGGCCGCCAAGGCTGTGGCTAAGGAACCGAACTGCGATACGTCGCCTGTGGCTCCTGGGTCGCGTTTGATGGAGAGTCGGATGGCTGTAAATATCCTCAGTTGCGGGAAACGCAGGATGATGGTCAGGTAAATATGGGTTCCTAAAAGTAATATGATCATCGGCCAGCCCCACAGCAGACCGCTCAACTCGGTGAAGAATTCGTTCAGTCCTTCCATTTTTGTGCTTTATTATTCAAATGATATCTGTACGTTTTTGTAGCCCATCGAGAGCATCATCTTTCGGAATTGTGCTTCGGCATTTTCCTGTGCCGTTTTCAGGTTGGCAGGCGTCAGACAACGTTTCAGCATCTGACGGTAGGCTTTCTTGTACATGGCCTCCCTGTCCTTTGCCTGCCATCTGCCACTCTCGTAAAAGGATTTCGTGCGGGCCTCGTCGATGAAGTCCTTGTCGAGCAGACCTACTTTTGGCAGGACGGCTGTGATGGTGTCGCCCTGTACCGTCAGCCAACGGGGTCTTACCTGATGCATATTGATGCCCAGTCGCAAGGTACCGTAATAGATGCGCACCAGATGGTCGTCGCTGAGAATGCCCTTGCGGATCGTGTCTACCAGTTCTTCGTTGCTGATGCTGAGGAATTCCCATTCTCCAATCTCCTTGATACTCTCTATCTGTGTGGGGGTGACATCAATCTGGTTGTTGACACCGATTTCCACGCTGTTGTCTTTTTCGAAAAACACCAGCCATACAAACACGAGGATAAAGGCAATGAGTGCCAGTATCTTGACAAGGTCAGGCATTTTAATTGTCTTCTTTCTCATTGTTCTAACAGTCTCATAATGTTATTCTGGTTAAACTCCTTGCGGAAGGCAATGGTGATGTTCTCTTCCCGATAGCCCAGTTGTACGAGCATAGGAACGAGTACCCTGGCAGCATTCTCCTTTGCGATGTCGATGATTCCCAGTTCTGGGATACTCTGGATTATGGCGGCACGCCCCTGTTGCTCATAGTCCGTCATCTCGGCATCGCTGAAATGAGCACGGGCTAAGGCCACATAGTGGCGTACGTTCTTCTGGTCAATCTTGGAACTGGTTATTGTTACCTTGGGATCTGGCAGGAGAATGGTAATCTTGTCACCCTGTCGTTCGATGTTCTTATTGGAGAACTGGCTAAAATCGATGTAGGCTTTCAGCGTGGCATCCATTGGGATGGCAATTTTACGCTCACCGAGCGGAATCTTGATGTTGTAGTCCTGGCGAAGCAAGGATCCTTTTAGGCGCACCACGTCGTCGTGGGTCACAATCTTGTGCACCTTAAACTCTGAGGTATAGAGTTTCGAGCATTTCTGTACCTGCATCACCAGCATCGGCACGGTGTCGATGCTCTGATAGTTGGTTTGCTCTGCCTTCTGTTCCTCTCCCTTGTTACAGGCACAGAACAGCAGACATGCCAATGCGAAAAAAAGGCTGCTCTTTTTCATCTGATTGCTGATTTTACGGGCAAAGGTAGTAAAAATATGTCGAATT
>JAFWTK010000027.1 GCA_017518935.1 Prevotella sp. | reverse complement strand
CTGTTCCAGTCCGACATTGCTGGCGGCATTGGCTTCTGCGATCTCCGGATCGTAGCCGAAGATACCTGCAGGCCAGTAGTGCACTTCGCCGGGTTTTACCTCGATGGTGTTGGGGGTGGGGTAGACGCCCCCTTCCACAGTCATGGTCTTTTCGGGCTGGTAGCGCAGGGGGGTGCCACTGGTAATCTCCTGATAGTCGTAGCGTCGCCAACCCTGTACCAGCATCAGCAGGTCGAGGGCACGACGGTGCTCCTTGTCGTCTGACTCGAAATAGTAGTCGGGGTAGGCGATGAAACCTTTCAGTTCACTGGAAAGCAGCAGGTCGGTGACGATATTGCCCGTGTCGTAGGTCAGGTCCTCGTTGGCGCCGTCACGGACGGAGATGGAGATGATTCGTGTCTCAGGGGGGGCCTGGAAGTCGAGACGGATGGAGTCGAAGGGCTCATATTCGCTCTGCATACCGCTGACGGTGATGGGGTTCAGGTCGTAGTCGTGATGGTTGACGAAGAAGAGACGGTCGGCCAGCAGATGCCCCTCCTCATCGAAGACCAACAGGTCATTGACACCAGTGGGCAACAGCGAGGTGTCGAGGGTGACAGAACCGCTGCCGTTGATGGTTTGGAAAGAGCGGAGTACGCCCCGGCATAGGACTGCCAAGCCGTAGGAACGGTTGTCGGGGAGGCCTCGTAGGGTGATGTCGGCAGTCGTGGCTTTTTTCGTGGCTTCGAGATGCAAGGCACAACCGGCGCGTTCTGCCTTAGGCAGGTCGAAGGCGTATGTTTTTCCGTGATAGGTAAACGAGGCCTTGGCCTGTTCACTGTCAGGGACGGTCAAATAGAACTGGCCTCTGCCCTGATGCTCCGTGCGGATGGTATGGCTCTTGCCGTCCACCTCCACCGTACCCTCGATGTCGATGTGCTGGCCATCCTCGTCCGTCACCTCGAAAGCCATGGCACAACGGGTATCGGCAATCAGGTGACCGCCCTCGGGGTAGAAGTGCACTTCCAGTCGTTCCTTTTCTTCCTTCTCGATACGGGTCTTCGGGCGGCTGACGATGTATTTCTGGCTGTAGTCGCCTAAGGAGTCAGGCCGTTCATAGACGGGAAACACGCGACTGTAGACCGTGCCGAACTGCCGGAAGAAATCGCGTGCCATATCCCTGTTGTAAAAGTATTCACGATCCTTGCGCCCATAGGGATGTTCCGTCACTCGGAAATTCAGCATCCACCGGGTGTAGGCTCGTACCTCATAATAGCCGGAATAGAGCGAGTCCATCAGCACGAAATTGCCGTCGCTGTAGCCGTCGGGCGAGACGATGATGTTCTCACGTTTCACCACCAGACCATCGGGCGACACGAGTTCCACATAGAGGATGTGGCTCATGTCGCTGTAGGTCAGGCTGTCGGCCCGCACCACGTACGACTTGTACCAGATGGTGTCGCCCTTGTAATAGGATGTGTTGTCAAGATGCAGGTACACCTTTTCCTGTACGGGTGCATCCTTCAGAACCCGCACAATACTGTCTAACTTTGACTGGGCGGAGGCTGTCAGGCAACAGAACAGGACAAGGAGTAGCGATGGCTTCATTTATCGGACGATAGCCTTCTTGACTTGGTTCCCTTGTCTGATCAGGTAGATACCTCTGCTGAGTGATTTGCTATCGGGCAACTGTCTGCCATTGAGGTCGTAGATAGCATAAGGGCCTCCGAAGTTGTCGATGACAATGTCGCTGATGCCCATAGCATATTCAACGACGGCATTCTTGTCGTAGTTCTGCGTGCCGCCAGTGGTGGTGATGCTGCCGTCGGCCTTGATGGCATTGCCGCCGAAGTTGTTGATGGTCAGTTCGCCATCCTCCATATAGAAGTTGCCGGTGTCCTCGTCCTCATGGTCGGCAGTGGCAGCCGTCGGCTTCTCCTCCTTGAGTTCCACCTGGATGCCGTCGTCGCCCACACCGCTGATATTAACGGTACCACTCTTCATCAGGAAGTACTCCTTGCAGTGGATGCCATCCTTCTGGGCTGCGGTGATGTTGAGGGTGAGGTTCTTGATCTCCACATACTCCTTGCTGTAGATGCCGTGTTTGTATTTACCTACGATGTTGAGCGTGCCTTTGCCCTGGAATTCCGTATGTCCCTTGCAGTGCAGACAGCCGTTCAGGTCACTGGTATAGTCAGAGCCGTCAGTCAGTGTGTTGGTCGTACCTTTCTTGGCGCTGATGGCCACACGCTTGCCATCCTGGATATTGAGGGCAGGTCCGTTGGGGTTGGTCAGTGTCAGTCCGGAGAGTTCGATGGTGGTCTTGTAACTGCCATCAAGATAGAACTCACCGTCGGTGCTGGTGCCGG
>JAFWTK010000225.1 GCA_017518935.1 Prevotella sp. | reverse complement strand
TATTTGAGAGTGACCAACTCTGGAAGGTACAGGAGAAGAACCTCTTCCTCTGCTCGATGCTCTACCTGAAGGAGCAGATTATAGTGCCTGGTGGCCTGCTCACATGGTTGGGCACGTGGTTCACACAGTTCCTGTATTATCCGTGGCAGGGTGTATTGTTGCTTTGTGCCTGGTGGTTTTTACTGATGTTTATCATCAAACGGGCCTTTCGGATTCCAGACCGTTGGGCCATCCTGATGCTGATACCCGTTGCCATCCTGTTGCTGACCAACATGGATATGGGCTACTGGATATATATTCTGAAACTCAGGGGACACTTCTTTGTGACGACCATCGGTACGACTGCCGTTGCGACCCTGTTGTGGGGATTCCGCTGCATACCAGAGAAATATCATCTGCGGACCATCTACCTTTTCGCCGCTTGTGCCTTGGGCTATCCGCTCATGGGTATCTACGGACTTGCAGCCGCCCTGATTATGGGCATCTGGTCGTGGCGACTCTCTGCCAGTCGGACGGAGGCTGTCATCAATAGTGTGGTGGCAGTTCTGAGCGTCGCTGCCGTACCCCTCTTTTGCTACCGATACATCTATCACCAAATCAATTTAGACAATGTCCTTTGGGCAGAATTGCCACTCTTCTTCATCACTGAGGAGCACCACACCTATTATATTCCATACTATTTGCTGGCCCTCTTCTTTGTGGTTTTGGCCGTTACCTACCGTGCAGACCGAGAGACTGGCAAGCCCATGAAGAAACTCTATTACCTGTTGTGTCAGGCTCTTGTGGCCATTTTGCTGGTGGGTACTGTCTACCACTTTTGGATGAAAGATGAGAATTTCCACCGTGAACTGGCTATGCAGCACCGTATCGCCAACCTCGATTGGATGGGTGTGTTGGAAGAGGCGGGCGCCCAACAAGATGAGCCGACACGGGCCATTGTGATGATGCGAAACCTCGCCCTCTCGCGACTCGGTAAACAAGGTGACACGATGTTCCTTTACAAGAATGGCGGCAAAGCCTATGCTGCACCCTTTGGCATGCGTCTGATGATGGTGGCGGGGCCGATGATCTACTACCAATACGGCATGCTGAACTACTGCAATCGCCTGAGCATTGAAATGGGTGTGGAGTTTGGTTTCCGTACGGAGGATTATCAGTTGTTGGTGAATTGTGCCCTTCTCGAAGACGATAAGCCCCTGGCCCGTAAGTATATCAATCTTCTGAAGCAGACCATCTTCTATAAAGACTGGGCCGAGCAGGCAGAAGCCCTTTTAGGTCATCCCGAACTGATTGCCAAGGATGCAGAGCGCGAGCCTATTACCCACATGCTCCATTATGGAAACTATCTCGGAGGCGATAATGGCTACACGGAACGCTTCCTGATGGATCAGTTGATGAGCAGTGCCTATAAAGGCGATCCCATCTTTCAGGAACAGACCCTGTTGGCCACTCTCTGGACTAAGAACATCAAGTATTTTTGGTATCATTTCAATGACTATGTCACACTGCATCCCAATGGTCCTATGCCTCGCTATTATCAGGAAGCCGCCTACCTCTATGGTAAATTAGAGGACAGGAAGAACTTAGAAAGGATGCCTTTTGATAAGGGCATTAAAGATACCTTCGAGCGTTTTATGACCTCAGCATCCAACTACGAAAATAAAAGGGTAGAAGAGGGTCGTGAGGGCCTCTATCCCTTCTTTGGAGAGACCTACTATTACGACTACTATATGATGAAAAATTTACCAGAATACTAAAGAAGTTATGATTAGAAAATTAGCATATATCTGTTTTGGTCTGGTAATGATAGGCTGTTCAGGTCCTACCGTACCAGAGGTATTTAATGACTCCAAGGCTTTGCCTAAGATATACCCCGACTATATTGATGTGACCATCCCAATTAATATTGCCCCACTTACCTTTGAACTTGATGAGGAGGCAGACGATATGATTGCCCGTTATTCCTATGGGGATGAGGAGATTGTCTGTGAAGGCAAGGTTCAGCCCGATATGGATGAGTGGCGCTCACTGATCGAAAAGGCGATAGGTAACGCCATCACCGTCGATGTCTATGCCAGCAAGACTGACCAGTGGACACATTACAAACCTTTTAGCATCTTTGTGTCGCCGGATAGTATCGACAGTTACTTGAGTTACCGTCTCATCTATCCATCCTTCGTCAGTTATGAGGCTCTGACCATCAATCAACGTTGCTTGGAGAATTATGACGAGAGCGTCATTTACGACAATATCCTCAATAGTTTCGAGAAGGCAGGTCAGTGTATCAATTGTCATAACTATCAGCAGTACAACCCCGAACGCATGCAGTTCCACGCTCGTCAGAACAACGGTGGTACTATTATCACCTACGACGGACACACCAAAAAGGTGAACATGCGTAACGACTCCATAGTGTCGGCTGGTGTATATCCCGCCTGGCACCCCTGGCTGAAACTGATTGTCTACTCCACCAACAAAACCAACCAAAGTTTCCACACCACCCACCACAATAAGATTGAGGTCTACGACTCACAAAGCGACCTTATCGCCTATGACATCGACAAAGGCGAGATTACGAACCTTGAGAACGACACTACCGAGTTGGAGGTGTTCCCTGCTTGGGCTCCCGATGGCAAGACACTCTATTATTGCAGCGCCCACTTCGAATGGAAGGACTCAACGCAATCGAGAGTCTCTGAGGTCATCAAACGCTCACAGGAGATCAAGTACAATATATACAAGAAGAGTTTCGACCCGGAGACGATGGCTTTCGGCCCACGTGAACTCGTCTTCGCTGCCGATAGTCTCAACAAGAGTGCTACCCTGCCGCGTATCTCACCCGACGGACGCTACCTGATGTTTGCTCTGGCTGAGTTCGGCGTGTTCCATATCTGGCACCATGATGCCGACCTCTGGATGCTAGACCTCCAGACTGGTGAGGTGCGAGCCGCAGATGAGATCAACTCACCTGATACGGAGAGTTATCACTCATGGTCGAGCAATGGCAAGTGGGTTGTCTTCAGCAGTCGCCGTGATGACGGTACCTATACCCGTCCCTTCTTTGCCCACATCGACAAGGATGGTCACGGTACAAAGCCATTCGAATTGCCAAGTGCTGATCCAAATTATCACCGTGAGTTCATGAGGTGCTATAACATCCCGGAATTTATGCACGGACCTGTCACTATCAAACCACAGACCTTTGCAGACATCCTCAAAGGAGATGGTGAACCCGTGAAATACGTGCAGAGACTGACGAAGTAGGAACTACATATAGACCTTGGCTTGGCGCTTGCCACGAAGTACAGCAAGGGCATTGAGGGCCAAGGCTTCCATCTCATCCTCACCAGGGAAGCAGCGGACGGGTGCGAGGAATCCGATACGCTTGCGCAGACGACTGACCACATATTCGCTACGGGCCAGTCCGCCTGTGAGCAAGATGGCATCAATACTCCCACAGAGCACAGCCGACTCGGCAGCGATATTCTTCGCCACATGATAGATCATCGCATCAAGGATCAGACGGGCATGCTCGTCGCCGTAGTCCTCGATACGGCGAATCACCTCCTTCACATCGTTGGTACCCAAATGGGCATTCAGACCCGCCTTGCCCGCAATACGTTTCAGCAACTGTTTCTCATTGTATTTCCCACTGAAACAGAGACGAATCAGGTCGGAAGCAGGCAGGCTGCCCGCCCGCTCAGGAGAGAAGGGGCCTTCACCATCTAATGCATTATTGGCATCTACCGCCCTGCCTTTCTGGTGGGCTGCGATGGAGATGCCGCCACCCATGTGACAGATAATCAGGTTCAGATCTTCGTACTCCTTACCAATCTCAGCCGCATAGCGACGGGCAATGGCCCGTTGGTTCAAGGCATGCCAGATACAGATGCGGTTCATCAGCGGAGAACCGGAGATACGGGCATAGTCGTTGAGTTCATCCACCACACCAGGATCAGCGATAAACGAACGGCAATGGGGAATCGACGCTGCAATCTCATGGGCGATGAGACAACCGAGGTTGCAGGCGTGGTTATGGAGGGCGATACCGCTATGGGTGTCCTGAATCATCAGGTCGTTGATCTCATAGACACCACCTTCGAGGGGCTTTACCAGTCCGCCACGTCCGATGACAGCATCAAACTCCACAGGGATATCGGCCTGATGCAATTCGTCGAGTACCAATTGCCTGCGGAAGTCCTGCTGTTCTATCACATCGTCGAAACCAGCCAGTTCCTCAGGGCTATGAACGATATTACGGACGAGCACAGGGGTCTCATCCTCGAAGACGGCCATCTTCGTCGATGTAGAGCCAGGATTGATGACAAGGATTCTCATATAGCAGCGAGGGCCAGACTATAGTATTTGGACTCTGGGGAGTCGGCACGGGATGGCAGCACACAGCAACACTGGGTGCCTTGCAGCACACCTGCCGTCTTGGCATAGCCGAAGAGGGTGATGGTCTTATAAAAGACATTGCCAGCCACGATATCAGGGAAAATCAGTGCATCGGCCTGTCCGTCGATGACGGAATGGATGCCCTTTTCACGGAGACTGACAGAATCTAACGAAGTCTTCAGGTCCAGCGGCCCGTCAATGATGCAGCGTCCGAACTTTCCCGTCTGTGCCTCGGCAATGATTTCGAGATAGTCGACGGTGTAAGGGAAGGTCTTGGCACTCACCTTCTCAGCACAGTGGATGAGTGAAATACGAGGTTCCTCTATACCAAGTGCATGACACACATAATTCATATAGTGGATCTGCTGGCGGCGCTGGCCCTCTGTGGGTACGGGTATCACTGCCGCATCAGTGAAGAAAAGCAGTTTCTCGTATTTGGGAATCTCCGCCATCGCCACATGGGTCAGCACATGGCCCGGACGAAGGATGCCGTTCTCCTTATCCAATATTGCGCGCAGGATGACATCGGTATTGATGAGGCCCTTCATCAGGATATCTGCCTCGCCGTTCTTACAGAGCGCCACCGCCCGACGGGCACAATCATCCTTGTCGTCACCATCCACATAGATGGGTTCAATAAATCCCATCTCCTTGCCTTTCTCCACGGCATAACGGGTGCTGGCATCATTGGCACACACCACCGCCACACGCTTCTTGTCGCCCCGCTGTTGGAGGAACACAATCATGTCGTTCAATGTCCTGATAGACTGCATAACTTTATAATTTTTGGTTTTATGCTGCAAAGATACATTTTTTTTCGTATCTTTGCAAGCGAAAGCAACTAAAAATGATAATAATGAGAAAATTTCTACTCTTTACGACACTTTCTATCACACTTAGTACGTTGGCACAGAATCAGGCACCCATGGTTCTGCATTATGATAAGCCCGCCACCTATTTCGAAGAATCACTGCCTATCGGCAACGGAAAGATGGGGGCTCTTGTCTATGGGGGAACGGACGATAATATCATCTACCTCAATGACATCACCCTGTGGACGGGTAAACCAGTGGACAGGGACCTTGATAAGGATGCCCACCAGTGGATACCCGCTATCCGTGAGGCTCTCTTCAATGAGGATTATGCCCGTGCCGACTCGCTGCAACGGCATGTGCAAGGTCCTAACTCGCAGTATTTCCAACCTCTCGGCACTCTACACATTAAAGACCTCGGACTGGGAACCGTCAGCGGTTACCGCCGAAGCCTCAGTCTCGACAGTGCGATTATCCGCGACAGTTATGTGCGTGATGGCAAAGCCGTTACAAGAGAGTATTTCGCCTCAAACCCAGACAAACTCATTGCCATCCGTCTGCGTGGCGACATCAATTGTCGCATTGCCCTCACAGCGCAGGTGCCCCACAAGGTGAAGGCTATCCCAACCCAGTTGACAATGACGGGCCATGCTACTGGTAATCCACAGGAGAGTATCCATTTCTGTACCATGCTCAATGTGAAGACTGATGGCGAAGTGACAGCAGCAGACTCTTCCCTGACCATCACCCATGCTAAAGAGGCTATCATCTATATTGTCAACGAAACCAGTTTCAACGGTTTCGATAAACATCCCGTGAAAGATGCTGCACCCTACTTAGAGAATGCCGCCAACGACCTCTGGCATACGCAGAACTTTACCTATGAGCAGTTTTATGAGCGCCATCTCTCTGACTACAAGGCTATCTACGACCGTGTAAAACTTAGGCTTTCTGAGCAACCAGAAGACGCAGACATCTCTAAGAATACCGACGAACTCATCAAGGAATACACTGACAAAGGGGGCCAGAGCCGCTATCTTGAAGAACTCTATTTCCAGTTTGGACGTTATCTGCTGATTTCCTGTTCCCGTACATCTGGCGTACCTGCCAATCTGCAAGGACTCTGGACACCTCACCTCTGGTCACCCTGGCGTGGCAACTACACCGTGAACATCAACCTTGAAGAAAATTACTGGCCTGCCTTCGTGGCGAATATGGCTGAGATGGCACAACCCCTTGACGGCTTTGTAAAAGCACTCGCAGCCAACGGGAAATACTCTGCCCAAAACTATTACGACATCTCGGAAGGCTGGTGTTCCAGTCATAACTCCGACATCTGGGCCATGACAAACCCCGTAGGTGAGAAGCGTGAGAATCCGATGTGGGCCAACTGGAACCTTGGTGGCGCCTGGTTGGTGAATACCCTCTGGGAACGGTACCAGTTTACACAGGACAAGAACTACCTGAGAACTGTTGCCTACCCCTTGATGAAGGGAGCAGCCGACTTCTGTCTTCGCTGGCTCATCGAGAATCCCAAGGCACCTGGTGAACTCATTACTGCCCCCAGCACCTCACCAGAGAACGAATATATCACTGACAAGGGCTATCATGGTGTGACCTGCTATGGCGGTACGGCTGATCTTGCCATCATCCGTGAACTGTTTATCAACACCATCGCCGCAGGAAAGATCCTTGGAGAGAAAAGCAAGGAAATAGAAAAGGCCCTCGCCCGTCTGCACCCCTACACCATCGGACACATGGGCGACTTGAACGAATGGTACTACGACTGGGACGACAGGGACTTCAAGCAC
>JAFWTK010000224.1 GCA_017518935.1 Prevotella sp. | reverse complement strand
ACCATCGCCGCAGGAAAGATCCTTGGAGAGAAAAGCAAGGAAATAGAAAAGGCCCTCGCCCGTCTGCACCCCTACACCATCGGACACATGGGCGACTTGAACGAATGGTACTACGACTGGGACGACAGGGACTTCAAGCACCGCCATCAGAGTCATCTGATAGGACTATATCCTGGTAATCATCTCTCTGGGTTATCCGGATATACAGGACTTTCTGGGAATATCGATGACCTCCAGAAAGCCTGTGAGCGCTCACTGGAGATTAAGGGCGATGAGACAACAGGTTGGAGCACAGGCTGGCGCATGAATCTCTGGGCACGATTAAAGAACGGAGAGCAAGCCTATCACATCTACCGCAAACTGCTGACTGCCGTCGCTCCAGACAAAGCCGGAATGCCCAATTACAGTAAGGGCGGTGGTACATATCCCAACCTCTTCGATGCCCATCCTCCCTTCCAGATTGATGGTAATTTCGGTGGTGTGGCAGGTGTCTGTGAGATGCTGATGCAGAGCCACTGTAATTTACAATCTGACAAATTGCAATTTACAATTGAATTGTTGCCTGCTTGTCCTGAGGCATGGAAGGAAGGAAAGGTCAGTGGACTCTGTGCCCGTGGTGGCTATGAGGTCAACTTCGAATGGAAGGGTGGCTATGTGCGCAACTGCAGCATCAAGTCCAAGACCAACAGCACCGTTACCTTAGTGTATAATGGTCAGCAGAAGACCGTAAAACTGAAAGCAGGCCAGACGCAGAACGTCAAAACATGGTGATTCCTGTCCTCCCCTAAGAGGGGCAGGGATTACAGATACCCCTGCGCCTTCAATTCTTTTACGGTATCGAGTAACTCCTGATACCATTCCTTGCCAAAGCGTCGGATGAGTGGATCCTTCAGGAACTGATAGAGATAGACATTCTCCTCGTTACCTTTGACAATAGCTGCCTTGCAGACAGCCCAGCGGTTGTAGTTCAGGCCAACAAGACCCTCACCGAGACGTTTCTCACGGATGGGATAAAGCGCACAACTCACAGGCTTGCAGAATGTTGTCCTTCCTGTCCTGAAAGCCTTCTCCAAAGCACAAAGACAACAATCGGGAATCCCACCAAGTTCACCATAATAAGTAAACACACAGTCTTTTCCCCTGACGATGCTCGTCACAAGGTCACCCTCCTGATCGGTATAGGCCACGCCTTGCTTGTCAATCACGCTCTGCGCTGAGGCCGAGAGATCACCCCACACTGTATCAACACATTCCTCTATCTCTGCTATTTCATCGAGGGTGACAGGGGCACCCGCATCACCTTCCACACAGCACTGGCCCTTGCAGGCACTCAGGTCACAACAGAACATCTCCGTCAGGATCTCAGACGAGAGCAGCACGTCGCCGACTTGGATGATGGGAGGGAGGGGATTCATAATGAGAAATGAGGAATTAGAAATGAGAAATGATGATTACCATGAGATCGGGGTCATACCATTAGCCTCAAGATATTGATTGCAGCGCGAGAACTGATGCTGACCGAACCAACCGCCACGGTTTGCAGAGAGCGGAGAAGGATGGACGCTCTCCAGTACCAGATTGCGAGACTTGTCAATCATATACGCCTTCGAACGGGCATAGCCGCCCCAGAGCATATAGACGATACGTTCGCGATGGGTAGCCAGTGCCTGAATGGCGGCATCGGTAAACTTCTGCCAGCCCAAGGCAGAATGACTGTTGGCCTGATGAGCTCTCACCGTTAGCGAGGCATTCAGTAACAGCACGCCCTGTTCTGCCCAGCGTGTCAGATTACCTGATGTCGGAATAGGCGTACCGAGGTCGGCCTGTATCTCCTTGAAGATATTCTGCAACGATGGCGGAAACATCACCCCGTCCTGCACAGAGAAACTCAGCCCATGAGCCTGACCCGGCTCATGGTAGGGATCCTGTCCGATGATCACCACCTTCACCTTGTCGAACGGGCACAGGTTGAAGGCATTGAAAATCAACTTGCCCGGAGGATAGCAAACGGTCTGTGTATACTCCTTACGTACCGCCTCAGTCAACTGTGCGAAATAGGGCTTCTCAAACTCGCCCTGTAAATGCTGCTTCCAACTTTCTTCTATCTGAACAGCCATGAACTCTTGGAAGGGTTACTTATGGTCTGAGATCAGATTCTCACCAGTCATGTCAGCAGGCTGCTCCAATCCCATAATGTGCAGGATAGAGGGAGCCACGTCTGCCAGACGACCGTCCTTCACCGTAGCCGAGTTGTTGTTCGTCACGTAGATAAACGGCACAGGGTTGAGTGAGTGTGCAGTATTAGGTGTACCATCGGGGTTGATGGCGTTGTCAGCATTACCGTGGTCGGCAATGATGATGGCCTCGTAGTCGTTGGCCTTGGCAGCCTCGATGACCTCGTGCACGCAGTTATCCACAGCCCAGACAGCCTTGGCGATGGCGTTGTAGATACCCGTATGACCCACCATATCACCGTTGGCGAAGTTCACGACGATGAAGTCGTACTTAGCCTCATTGATGGCAGCAACGAGTTTATCCTTTACCTCGTAGGCGCTCATCTCAGGCTTCAGGTCATAGGTAGCCACCTTTGGCGACGGCACCAGGATACGGTCCTCCCCCTCATAGGGAGCCTCACGACCACCATTGAAGAAGAAGGTCACGTGCGCATATTTCTCCGTCTCAGCGGTATGAAGTTGCTTCTTGCCCTGCTTGCTCAGATACTCACCTAAGGTGTCCTCTACATTCTCTTTGGGGAAGAGGATGTGCACGCCCTTGAAGTTGGCATCGTATGGTGTCATGCAGTAGTACTGCAGACCGGGGATGGTCTTCATGCCCTGCTCAGGCATATCCTCCTGTGTCAGAGCGATGGTCATCTCCTTGGCACGGTCGTTGCGGAAGTTGATGAAGATGACGACGTCACCCTCCTCGATGCAGCCATTGACAGACGCATTGTGGATTGGCTTGATGAACTCATCGGTCACGCCCTCGTCGTAACTTTCCTGCATGGCCTGAACCATGTCCGTTGCCTGCTTACCAACGCCGTTCACAATCAGGTCGTAACCCTCCTTCACACGCTCCCAGCGCTTGTCACGGTCCATCGCGTAGAAACGACCCACGATAGAGGCGATAGCTGCATCATTGGCAGCACAGACATCACTGACCTGCTGGATAAAGCCCTTACCACTTCTCGGGTCAGTATCACGACCGTCCATATAGCAATGTACAAACACCTGATTCTTCAAGCCGTAAGCCTTACCGATCTCGATGAGTTTGAACAAATGGTCGAGGCTGGAATGCACACCACCGTCTGAGGTCAGACCCATCAGGTGCAGTTTCTTATTGTTCTCCTTGGCATAAGTATAGGCAGCCTTCACCTGTGGATTCTCCATGATAGAGCCGTCCTTGCAGGCACGGTTAATCTTCACCAGATCCTGATACACGATGCGTCCGGCACCGATATTGAGGTGACCCACCTCCGAATTACCCATCTGACCGTCGGGCAGACCAACATCCTCACCAGAGGCCTGGAGTTGAGAGTGAGCCGAAGTGGCTGTTAACAGATCGAGATAAGGTGTGGGGGTATTAAAAATCACGTCACCCTTACCATGCTTACCGATTCCCCATCCGTCGAGAATCATCAAAAGTGCTTTCTTTGCCATAATCTTATTACTTATTAAAACGTTTTTTCTAATTTGCGTGCAAAGGTACTAATTATTTTTTGAATTACACAAAAGGGACAGTTCTTTTTGTGTAATTATTCACCGAAATCAAGACTCAACTGTCCGTCGCCCAAGAGATTGTAACTCTTACGGTGATAGGGGGTGATACCATATTGCCTGATGGCCTCACGGTGCTTTTTCGTGGGATAACCCTTGTTGGAGAGCCAGTCGTACTGGGGGTATTCCCTCGCGAGTTCGTTCATATAGTCATCGCGATAGGTCTTGGCGAGGATACTCGCAGCAGCAATGGAGAGATACTTCCCGTCGCCTTTGACAATAGTAGAGTAGGGGAGGTTTTGGTAAGGCTTGAAGCGATTGCCGTCGACGATGATGGCCTCTGGGCGCACTTTGAGTTGGTCCAACGCCCTGTGCATTGCCAAAATGGAGGCATTGAGGATATTGATCTTGTCAATCTCCTCAGGTGTTACGATGCCCACAGCCCAGGCCACAGCGTCGCGCTCAATGATCTCACGGAGTTCGTAGCGGCGCTTCTCCGTCAGTTGCTTCGAGTCGTTGAGGAGTTCGTTCTGGTAGTCTGGTGGCAGGATGACAGCCGCTGCATATACGCTGCCCGCTAAGCAGCCACGACCAGCCTCGTCGCAGCCTGCCTCAATCTTTCCCTCGTAATAATGATTTGTCAGCATATTCAGAACATTTGTGCCACACGGCGGATACCTGCCACAAGGGTATCTATCTCTTCCTTTGTATTATAAAGGGCGAACGAAGCCCTTACTGTGCCAGAAATATTAAGACGATCCATCAGGGGTTGTGCACAATGATGGCCTGTACGCACAGCAATACCCAGACGGTCCAAGAGCGTACCCATATCCAAGTGGTGGATATCGCCCACGTTAAAACTCACAACTGCGTCTTTCCGAGAAACACTTGGCCCATAGATTTTCATTCCTTCGATGGTCTGGAGTTGCTCCATGCAGTAGCGGGTGAGTTCCTGCTCATGCTGTTGGATAGCCTCGAAGCCAATAGAGTCAATATACTCAATGGCTTTGGCGAGTCCGTGGGTGGCTACATAGTCGGGAGTACCAGCCTCAAACTTAAACGGCAGGCGCTCGAAGGTGGTCTTCTCCCACGTCACTTTGTCAATCATCTCGCCTCCGCCCTGATAGGGAGGTATTTTTTCGAGCCATTCCTCCTTGCCATAGAGTACACCGATACCCGTAGGTCCATACATCTTATGTCCGCTGAAGGCTAGGAAATCACAATCCATTGCCTGCACATCCACCATGAAGTGGGGCGCACTCTGGGCTCCGTCCACCAAAACGGGGATGCTATGAGCATGGGCGATACGGATAATCTCTTCCACAGGATTGATGGTTCCAAGCACATTGCTGACATGGGCCACACTGATGATTTTGGTGCGATCAGAAATCAGCGATTCCAACTGATCTATACATAGTACTCCATCATCCGTAATAGGCAGATGCTTCACAATGATTCCCCGTTTCATAGCCTGAAGTTGCCAACTGACGATGTTAGAGTGGTGCTCCATCTCCGTGACAATCACCTCATCGCCAGCCTGCATCTGACTCTCACAGAACGACGAAGCGACGAGATTAATTGCCTCCGTCGTACCACGGGTAAACACTATCTCCTCTGTCTTCGACGCATTGATAAACTGGCGTACTTTTTCGCGAGCAGCCTCGTGAAGATCCGTTGCCTGTTGACTCAGGTAATGCACCCCACGATGCACATTGGCATTCACATTGAGGTATTCGTCTCGCATCGCATCGAGTACACACAGAGGCTTCTGTGTGGTTGCCGCATTGTCGAGATATACCAACGGCTTGCCATACACCTCTCGTCCCAGAATAGGGAAATCCTCACGAACCTTATCAATATTGTAATTCATATCACATTCTCAGAATTTTCTGCAAAGGTACAAAAATTTATAAGAAATCCTTGCTAATTTTCATATCTTTTTGTATCTTTGCACCCAGACCAAACTTATAAAACTTATTGCGTATGAAACAACTAGTACTTTTAATGATGTTAGCAATGGGCCTGAATTCGACAGCCATTGCACAAAAAAGAGTGAAGAACATCTATGCCAGTTCCTCAAAACTGGACATAGAGATGATGCAGAGTAGCGACCAGACCATCCAATTGAATCGTTATTTCTATGCAGGTTACAACACCCTTTGTCTGCCCTTCTCCCTGACGGCTGAGCAGGTGGCAGTTGCTGCCAAGGACCTGAGAGTGGAGCGTCTGGCTGGTATCCAACAGGAGGGAGCAACGCTGAACCTCTATTTCGTGGACTGCACAGATGAAGGTATTCAGGCTGGCATACCCTATCTCATCTATTCGCCCACGTCACAGTATTTGCAGGTAAAGAACACAGATATTCTGGATTTCGACAAAGAACTCAAGTCTGTCCGTATGTCTGACGACAATGGCAACGTCGTGACCTTTGGTAGCAGTTGGGAGAGCATAGAGAAGGTGGGACGCTATGGTATTCCCGCCAAGCAGGATGTGACACCACTGGAAAGCGTACTTGTGAGAACTGAGGCAGACAAGACCTTCCTGCCCACACGCTGTGGCTTTACCTGGGTACAGCAGGCTGCATCTGCCAGCGACCTGAAGATCCAGCATGCCGCCAACAAGGGTGAGGTGACTGCCATCTTAGGTGTTAAACTGAACAATACTACTGGTAGCAATTCTTACGACCTTCAGGGTCACAAGACTACCAAGAATGCCAAAGGTATTCTCATTCAAGACGGCAAAAAGACAATCGTCAAGTAAACGGGCAAGATAAAGATACCAATAGGGGGTTCACTTCACAGAGTGAGCCTCCTTTTTTATTTACAGAGTCTGCAACCTGAGCATTTGTTGAGTTCACCACGGAAGCGCTTCTCTACGAGATAATGAAGGCGATCGCGGAGAGGTTCGAGATTCATGTGGTCGATAACCTCGTTGATGAAGGCATTCTGCAGCAGGAGTTTGGCCTCTTTAAGCGAGATGCCTCGCTGACGCATATAGAACAGGGCTGCATCGTTGAGTTGTCCGACGGTAGAACCATGAGCACACTTCACATCGTCGGCATAGATCTCCAACATCGGTTGGGTGAACATACGGGCCTCCTTGGTGGCAGTGAGGTTCTGGTTGGTCATCTGCGAGGCCGTCTTCTGCGCCCCATGTTCTACCAGAACTTTACCTGCAAAGGCACCTGTGGCCTTGTCGTCGAGGACATATTTATAGAGTTCGTTCGAGGTGCAATGGGGCACCTTGTGAGTGATGAGGGTATTGTTGTCGACATGCTGTTGCTTGTCGGCAATCACACATCCATAGCACTGGCATTCGGCTCCCTCGCCAGAGAAAGTCAGGTCGAGTCTGTTGCGTGTGATGCCGTTATGGAGGGTGATGACATTATGGTTCACACGACTATGACGCTGTTGGTCGATATAGACATTGCTCACGCGGACATTCTTGGCGTGGGTCTCTTCCAGACAATACAGATCCAATGAGGCATTATCGCCTACGTAGGCTTCGATAACCTGCGTAGCAAGGAAATTACGATCATCAGCCGCATGGTCGCAGAAGAGCATTTTGATTTCAGCACCTTCTTCGAGGATGATAAGTACACGACGGTTCACCATCAAATCAGGTACCACGCGTTGGGCATTCTGCGGAGTAGCCTTCAAGATATTGATGACCTGAATGGCACGATCGACCTTGATGTTCTTGGGTACATAGACGAAAAGACCATCCTGTGCCAGCATCGTGTTAAGGGCAGTCACGGCATCCTCGCTGGTCTTAGCGAGACGAGCGTAGTATTTCTCGATGAAATCAGGATTATCGCGCAGCGAGCCTACGATGACACCCTCAGGCAGATGCCCTTGTCCGTGCAGGACTCCTGACTCCTGACTCCTGACTCCTTTATAAAACGCATCGTTGACTACGAAGTAGAGACTTGTGGAGAGATTCGGAACATCACAGCGGAAAGCCTCGTACGGATCTACAGGAATCTCCAGACGATTTAGGTTGACACCATAGTTTGGTTCGAAGAGTTTCTGGATGTCCGTGTACTTATATCGCTCCACCTTTTTAGAGGGAAAGCCCTGCTTTCGGAAGTCCTCAAAGGCTTGGTCACGCACGACATTCATCGCCTCTGGCGCATGATCGAAGATGATTTGCCGAGCCTGCGCATAGAGGTCTATATACTGTTGCTCACTTGAAGTAATCATAATTACTAATTTCTAATTCCTAATTCCTAATTAAAGATTACTCCTCTCCGATTTCCTCCTTGATCCAGTCGTAGCCATGCTCCTGAATCTGCTTGGCGAGTTCAGGGCCACCCGTCTTCACAATCCTACCTTTATATAATACGTGTACGTACTGTGGAAGGATCATCTCCAACAAACGATCATAATGGGTGATGACGATACAGGAGGTCTCTGGTGTCTGGAGTTTATTCACACCTTCCGCCACGATACGCATCGCATCGACATCAAGACCAGAGTCCGTCTCATCGAGGATGCTTAGTTTCGGTTCCAGCATCGCCATTTGGAAGATCTCATTGCGCTTCTTCTCACCACCACTGAAACCCTCATTGACAGAACGGTTAGCCAGTTTCGAGTCGAGTTCCACAATCTTACGTTTCTCACGCTGTAGTTTCAGAAACTCAGCCGCATTCATCGGCTCCAGACCCTGATACTTGCGCTTCTCGTTGATGGCAGCCTTCATGAAATTGGTCATTGAGACACCAGGAATCTCCACAGGGTACTGAAAACTCAGGAACAAGCCCTCATGCGCGCGATCCTCAGGCTTCATCTCCAAAAGGTTCTTGCCATTAAAGTACGCCTCGCCTTCTGTCACCTCATAAAGCGGATTGCCTACGAGCACAGCACTCAGCGTCGACTTGCCCGAGCCATTGGGTCCCATGATGGCATGCGTTTCGCCATCATTGATTACGAGGTCTATGCCCTTTAATATCTCTTTATCGCCAATCTTGGCATGTAAGTTTTTGACTTCTAACATATCTTTATCCTACGGTTCCTTCTAATGATACTGATAACAATTTCTGAGCCTCGACGGCAAACTCCATGGGCAACTTCTGCAGCACTTCCTTGGCGTAGCCGTTGACAATAAGTCCTACAGCCTGTTCTGTGGGAATGCCACGCTGGTTGCAGTAGAAGAGTTGATTTTCACTAATCTTTGAAGTGGTGGCTTCGTGCTCGAAGATGGCGGTGTCGTTGTGCACATCCATATAGGGGAAAGTGTGAGCGCCACAGTCAGAGCCTAAGAGCAGCGAGTCGCACGACGAGTAGTTACGGGCGTTATCAGCCGTTGATGCTGCACGCACAAGACCACGATAACTATTCTGTGAATGACCTGCAGAGATACCCTTAGAGATAATGGTACTCTTCGTGTTCTTGCCGATATGAATCATTTTGGTACCTGTGTCAGCCTCCTGATAGTTGTTCGTCACAGCGACGGAATAGAACTCCGCCTGTGAGTTGTCGCCTCGTAAAATACACGAAGGGTATTTCCAGGTGATGGCGGAGCCCGTCTCCACCTGTGTCCACGAAAGTTTCGAATCGACGCCACGCAGATCACCACGCTTCGTCACCAGATTCAGCACTCCACCCTTACCGTTCTCATCACCCGGGTACCAGTTCTGAACGGTAGAATATTTCACTTCTGCCCTATTCATCACAATAATCTCGACGATGGCTGCATGTAACTGGTTCTCGTCGCGCATAGGAGCCGTACAGCCTTCAAGATATGAGACATAGGCGTCATCATCGGCAATAATCAATGTACGTTCGAATTGACCTGTATTTCTTGCATTGATACGGAAATATGAACTCAGTTCCATCGGACAGCGTACGCCCTTGGGGATATACACAAACGAGCCGTCAGAAAAGACAGCAGAATTGAGGGCTGCGAAGAAATTATCCTTGTAAGGTACGACGGTACCTAAATACTGGCGCACCAGATCGGGATGCTATTTGATGGCATCACCTATCGAACAGAAAATGACGCCCTTCTCACGCAGTTTCTCCTTGAAGGTGGTCTTCACACTGACAGAGTCCATGATGGCGTCGACAGCCGTATTGCCAGAGAGAGCCAGTCGCTCTTCGAGAGGAATCCCCAGTTTATCGAAGGTCTTCTCCAACTCAGGGTCAATCTCCTGACTCTTGTCTCCTGTCTCCTGACTCCTTTTCTTTGCCATCGGGTCAGCATAATAACTAATAGCCTGATAGTCGATCTCTGGCACATGCACATGTCCCCATTTGGGTTCCTTCTGCTCCTGCCAGTAACGGAATGCCTTCAGACGGAACTCGAGCATCCACTCGGGCTCCCCTTTCTTGGCAGAGATGAGACGAACAATATCCTCGTTCAGCCCCTTTTCTATGATTTCTGTATGTACGTCGGTCGTAAAGCCGAACTCATATTTCTGCTCGGCTATACGACGTACGAGTTTATTATCGTCTTTTTCCATATTTGATAGCCAAAATGGTCAGGTCGTCACTTTGCTCGGCATCGTCCACGAATCGATGAACACCCTCGATCATCTGGTTGGTGATTGTGGTAGGATCATTCTTGTCTTCCTTCACCAGCAACTCAGCAATACGAATGATACGTTCTACACCAAACAGCGCATGGCCTGGATCCTCTGCTTCATTGAGTCCATCGGTATAGAGGAAGATCGTGGTCTCCGGCTCGATAGTCAACTCCTGCTTCGTGAATGTCATGTCAGGCATTACGCCTACAGGCAGGTTCGGATCACAAGGAAGCATGCTAACTAACTTTCCTATGAGCATCGCATAATTGTGGCCCGCATTGCAGTAACTTAAATGTCCGTTTTCAAGATCCAGTACACCCACAAAGGCAGTGACGAACATATTCGTATCGTTACTCTCAGCCATTGCATCATTGAGTGTTCTGACAATCTCATCAGGCTCAGTGACATGCGCAGCGATATTACGGAACAAGGATCGTGTAACGGCCATTACCAATGAGGCTGGCACACCCTTTCCTGATACATCGCCTACGCAGAAGAACAACTTCTCATTGCGGATAAAGAAGTCGAAAAGGTCACCACCCACATCCTTGGCAGATGTCAGAGAGCCGTAGATATCGATATCGTCACGCTCCGGATAAGGAGGGAACGTCTTCGGCAGCATCGACATCTGGATGTCATGCGCCACTTTCAGTTCGTTTTCGATGGCTGCCTTCGAAGCGGTAGTATCCTTGAGTTGGTCGATATAATGGGTGAGCGAATGCTGCATCTCCTCAAAGGAGTCGCGCAACAGGCGAACCTCATCGTAATGCTTCAACTGAGGCAAGGGCGCATTGAAATTTCCCTTTGCCACCTCATTAGCCGATGCAGCCAACTGTCTCAGTGGCCTAGTGGCACGCTTAACGACAAACTTACCCACAAAGCGCACGACCAATAGAGCGAGACCTACCAATATCAGGAAGACAGCCCCAAATCCGATGGCGAGGGCGTCGATCGAGTATCTTGCCACAACCATTGCGATAGACCAGTTCGTATGTTCAATAGGCATATAGAACATGTAAACCTCTGAACTCTCAAAATCGAAAAAATCGAAATGGCATCCATCACCTTCTTTGTCTTTGAAGATGCCTTCTTTTCCAGCCACCATCAGACGGCCCACATGATCGTCGATGGTATCGTTCGTAGCCTTAGCCAACTCGAAATAGTTCTTCCTGATGACATAACCGCTGTCAGGATGGGCTATATAGGTGCCGTCATGGTCGATAATGAAGTTAAAACTTCCCAGTATCTCTTTCAACGTCCTGAAGGTATAGCCATTCTGGTTTGCAGAATCCTCGTCTTCTTCCTGACCTCTTCTGTAACTGACATGAACCGTGTCTCCTTTAAGACTCAGTCCTCTCATCAGTCTGCCGCTGAACTTGTAGAGCGACATGTCGGCTCCGAGAATGGCGACCGTCTTTCCCTGCTTGTTGTGAATAGGAATCATATAGGACACCAATGGCGTAATGGTGTCACGAGAGTCCATGAAGGGTTCTGACCAATAACTGCTGTCGGCCTCCAAAGCCTCCGTGAACCACGCTGCATTCAGGTAGTCGTGCTTCGAATCGCCGATGGTGCTGCACTCAATCTTGCCATCCTCGTCTTTCACCGCATAGGGACAGAACCAGTGTCCCTTCTGCGGATAGTAGTCAGCAATGAAACTAAGTCCACAACTACGGATATGAGGATTCAACTCCACCACCCGTTGCATGATGTCATACATCTTGTCAGGATGGTTGAGGTTCTCCTCTATTTCCGGCACATGATTAGTGGCTCCTACGTAAACATCGGAGAGAACGCGCCTGACATCCTTCTCGGTAACCTTCAGGCTTTTTTCGTACATATCGAACTCCTCTTCCTTGAATACTTCCTCAGCCAACAAATAGATGAGGTAGGATGCCAATGCCATCACGATGAGTTGGGAAAGGCCAATCCATCGTGTCAGCCGTCGGTAGAAGGGACGAAGTTTGCGCTTCCTTGACATTCTTACAGTTTCTGTTCTACCTCAATCTCAGTGAAGGTCTCGATGATGTCACCTACCTGGATGTCGTTGAAGTTGACCAGTGAGATACCGCACTCCAAGCCTGTTGCCACTTCCTTGGCATCGTCCTTGTAGCGCTTCAAGGCATCGATAGGAGCCGTGTGGATCACGATACCATCGCGGATGACACGGGCCTTGTCCTTGTTGTGCACTTTACCGTCGGTCACCAGACCACCAGCCACAGTACCCACCTTCGATATCTTGAACACCTGCTTCACCTCGATCTCACCAGAGACAATCTCCTTCTTCACCTTGTCGAGCATACCCTGCATAGTCTGCTTCACATCGTCGATAGCATCGTAGATGATGGAATAAGTGTTAATCTCCACACCCTCACGGTCAGCAGCACGACGGGCATCAGCAGAAGGACGCACCTGGAAGCCGATGATGATAGCCTCGGATGCCGAAGCCAACATGACATCGTTCTCTGAGATCTGACCCACAGCCTTCGAAATTACATTCACCTGCACCTTTTCAGTGGAGAGTTTGATGAATGAATCAGAGAGAGCCTCAATAGATCCGTCGGTATCACCCTTCACAATGATGTTCAACTCGTGGAACTCGCCCAAGGCAATACGGTGCGACAGTTCGTCGAGACCCAGTTTCGTCGTGGTGCGCAGACTCTGTTCACGCTGTAACTGGATACGCTTGTTAGCAATTTCACGGGCTTCCTGCTCGGTCTCCATCACATGGAAGGAGTCACCAGCAGTAGGCGCACCATTCAAGCCAAGGATAATGGCGGGCTCAGCAGGGCCTGCTTTCTCGATGCGCTGATTACGCTCGTTGAACATAGCCTTCACGCGTCCCCAGGCGGTACCTGCAATCACCACGTCACCCACCTTCAGCGTACCGTTCGATACGAGGACAGTAGAAACATAGCCACGACCCTTGTCGAGTGAACTCTCGATGATGGAACCCGTAGCCTTGCGGTTGGGATTAGCCTTCAAGTCGAGCATCTCGGCTTCGAGCAACACCTTCTCCAACAATTCGTAGACACCGATTCCTTTCTTTGCACTGATTTCCTGACACTGGTACTTACCGCCCCAGTCCTCTACCAAGAGGTTCATGTTTGCCAGGTCCTCACGGATCTTATCGGGATTGGCACCTGGCTTATCAATCTTATTGATGGCGAACACCATCGGTACATTAGCCGCCTGGGCATGAGCGATGGCCTCCTTGGTGGTAGGCATCACGGAGTCGTCGGCAGCCACGATAATGATAGCGATATCCGTTACCTGAGCACCACGGGCACGCATGGCCGTGAAGGCCTCGTGACCAGGCGTGTCGAGGAAGGTAATGCTGTGACCATCCTTCAACGTTACGTTATAGGCACCGATGTGCTGGGTGATACCACCTGCCTCACCGGCAATCACGTTGGTATTACGGATATGGTCGAGCAACGAAGTCTTACCGTGGTCAACATGACCCATCACCGTCACAATAGGAGCACGAGTCACGAGATCGTTCTCGTCGTCGTCCTCCTCAGTGATGGCGTTCTGTACCTCAGCACTCACATATTCTGTGGTAAAACCGAATTCCTCAGCCACGATGTTGATGGTCTCAGCATCCAGACGCTGGTTGATAGACACCATGATACCGATGCTCATACAGGTGCCAATGACTTGGTTGACACCTACGTTCATCATGGTGGCGAGTTCTGACACCGTCACGAACTCCGTCAGTTTCAACACCTTGCTCTCTGCTGCCTCTGCTGCCATCTCCTCGTTCATGCGCTCAGCCACGGCATCTCGCTTCTCACGACGGTACTTGGCACCTTTCTTGTTCTGGTTTTTTGAGGTTAGACGAGCCAGCGTCTCCTTGACCTGACGGGCTACAGCCTCATCATCCACTTCAAGTGGCTTTACGGGGCGGTTTTTCTTGTTCTTCTTGCCACCCTGCTGCTGGTTATTGCTGTCTTGGAAGTTCTGGTTACCGCCCTTGGACTTATTGTTCTTCTTATTGCTCTTGCTGTTGTCCTGGTTGGCTGCAGCCTCGATATCCACGCGCTCCTTACCGCCCTTGATACGCTCGCGCTTGCGCTTCTCGCCGTTGGCACCACCATGCATCTGAGCCTGTTTCTCTTCACGCTCCTTACGACGCTCTTCCTTAGATTTCTTCTTTGGACGCGTACTTTGGTTAAGCGAGTCGAGGTCAATTTTTCCGACGACATTGAGGTTTGGCGCAGCCTTCTGCTCGGTCTTCAACTTGAAAACCTCAGTTTTTTGACCGTCGGAAGGCTCTGGGGACTCTGGAACTGATAAAGACTCGGTCTCTTGATTCTCAGAGGACTCTGGAACCACTAACGACTCCGTCTTTTGACTTTCGGAGGACTCCGAAGCCTCTAAAACCTCGGTTTTTTGTATTGCCTCTTCCTTCACCGGGCTCTCGGCAGCAGCCACTTTCGGTGCAGGTTTCTCCTCTTTGACAGGCTTGGCTGCTGGTGCAGCCTTCTTGCCATTAAGACTGTCAAGGTCTATCTTTCCTAAGGGGGTGAATGCCTGGCGAGGCTCTTCCTTAGCCACAGTCTCCACCACCACCGGCTCCTTGGGTTTTGGCTTTTCCTTCTTCTCCTTCTTGGGGAAGATCCTGTTCGCCTGGGTCTTCACATCCTTGTCACCCTTGAACTCCTTGACGAGCGCCTCATACTGTTCATCAGTGATCTTGGTGTTGACATTAGCATCGTCCTTGATCTCACCCAGACTCTTCTTATTTTTCAGGTAATCAACTGCCGTTTGAAGACCTATGTTCAGTTCTGTTAATACTTTATTTAATCTGACTCCCATCTATCAATTTACAATTTGACAATTAACAATAAACAATTTACTCAAACTCCGAACGGAGCACTTCCAACAGATGATCCACAGTCTCTTCTTCCAGGTCGGCCTTTTCGATCAGCATCTCACGCGGTGCGTTGAGCACAGCCTTGGCGGTATCCAGACCGATAGCCTTGATGGAGTCGATGACCCACTGATCGATCTCGTCAGCAAACTCATCCAGATAGATATCCTCGTCAGCTTCACTCTCATTGACCACACGATAGACATCGATGGTGTATTCCGTCAGCATCGAAGCCAGTTTGATGTTCATACCACCACGACCGATGGCCAGCGACACCTCTTCGGGTTCCAGATAGACCTCAGCCTTGTGGTTCTCCTGATCGATGACGATACTGGAAATCTTGGCAGGACTCAAGGCACGGGTGATATACAACTGGATGTTCGATGAATAGTTGATCACATCGATGTTCTCATTGCCGAGTTCACGCACAATACCGTGCACACGACTACCCTTCACACCTACGCAGGCTCCTACTGGGTCGATGCGCTCATCATAACTCTCCACAGCCACCTTGGCACGGTCGCCCGGCATACGAGCCACCTTCTTGATGGTAATCAGACCGTCGTTGATTTCAGGCACCTCGGCCTCCAGCAGACGCTCTAAGAACAGAGGACTGGTGCGTGAAAGGATGATACGCGGATTGTTGTTCTCATTCTGTACCTCTTTCACGATGGCACGCACGGTCTCGCCCTTGTGATAGTTGTCGTTGGAAATCTGTTCACCCTTCGGCAGATGGAGTTCGTTACCCTCGTCATCGATGAGCAACACCTCGCGCTTCCATATCTGATAGACCTCACCGCTAACCACCTGTCCCACACGATCCTTATATTTCTGATAGAGCGAGTCGTGCTCCAATTCAAGGATCTTTGAGGCTAGGGTCTGACGGAGGTTCAGGATGGCACGACGGCCAAATTTCTGGAAATTCACCTCTTCTGACACTTCCTCACCAATCTCATAGTCAGGTTCAATCTCCTGAGCCTCACTCAGGGCGATCTCCTTGTTCTCATCCTCCACCTCACCGTCGGCTACCACGACACGGTTACGGTGAATCTCAAAGTCACCCTTGTCGGGGTTGACAATCACGTCGAAATTCTCGTCTGATCCGTAGATCTTCGCGATTACATTACGGAAACTCTCTTCCAGAACACTTACCAGCGTGGTGCGGTCAATGTTCTTCGTCTCTTTAAATTCCTGAAAGGTCTCAATCATTGAGGGGCCTTTCGCTTCTTTTTTTGTTGCCATTAATATTTATTTTTGTATCTACTTATTCTTATTTAAAGGCGAGCACGTATTTGGCATACTTGATGGCATCCATCGAGTAGGTCTTATCCACATCCACCAGAACGGGACGCTTCTTTCCTTCTACGGTTTGCTTCTCCTTGACGCTCAGCACGAACTCACGTCCATTGACTTCTTTCAGGATGCCCTGCACCTTCTTACCATCATTGCCGAGCACTTCCAGTTCGTCACCGATATGGTTTACGTACTGCTGCTCCACTTTGAACGGCTGACCGATGCCCGCGCTACCGACCTCTAACTCAAAGTCGCCCAGTTCGTCACCCAAGTGCTCTTGCAAGAAGCGACTCAGTTCTGCACAGTCCTCAATCCATACGCCGTCGGCATGGTCAATCTCTATCACGATGCGATCGTCGGCACCAAACATAATGTCTACCAGAAAGTAGTCGTTGCCCTGCAACCACTCTTCCACCAAAGTCTTTAAAGATTCCTTATTAATCATCGAACAATTGTGTAATTAGAATGAAAAAGAGAGGCCCTTGCGGGTCTCTCATTCCACTGAACGGCTGCAAAGGTACTACTTTTTCCCTATTCCACCAAATAATTAGCCGTTTTTTTACGATAATGCACTAATTATTTCTAATTTCTTCGGTTTCAGCGAGATATTTCCAATCGGTTTCTTGTCGATTATAATCAGAGACGAGGTTTCCTTGGGCTTCTGGGGAGCCAGTAATTTCTTGTATTCCTCTGGATGCTTCAACAGGCGCTCAGCCTCCTTCAACTGGCGGTCATAGTTCAGTCCGGCCTCGATGGCACCAGCCTGATAATAGTAGGCCGCAAGGATATCCGTTTCCAATATCTGCAAGAGCACAGCCTTGTGCTTCTCCAAGTCGAAGGCAACATCATGGTTGAGTTTCGATGCCAGGTTGTCGAAGGCAGCCTTGGCTTCCTCGTAATAGCCCTCGAACTGAGCCGTCTTCATCAACTGGTCGAATTGTTTCTTGCTCACAGGGTCATAAGTGAAACCGCTCTTGATGACACGTGCCTTGAACTCCTCCCAGTCGGTATCGGTGAGGTGGAACTCTGCGGGTTTGGCAATCGTCGGGTGTTTGTCGATATAATCCACCACATAGTCGAACAAGACCTCCGTAGAATCTTGCCCAGAGGCAGACAGATAGAAGGCGATATTTGGAATGGTGTCGGCCTTGATCTCCACATCAGGTTTGATACCACCGCCATCACGCACCTCGCGGCCTCCTGCGGTATAAAAGGCCTTCGTCAGCGAGTCGGGGATATGCTCCAGATAACCACCGCCACTATGCTTGTAGTTGATGGCTTGTATGCAGCGTCCACTGGGGATATAGTATTTCGAGGTGGTTACCTTCAAGTTGGTGTTGTAGGGCAGGTCAATAGGGATCTGCACCAGTCCTTTCCCATACGTGCGCGTACCTAAAATTACCGCGCGATCCAGATCCTGCAAGGCACCACTGGTAATCTCACTGGCACTGGCCGACTCACCATTCACTAGTACCACGATGGGCATCACGGTATCTACTGGCTCCAACATTGTCTTGTAAGTCCGCGAGGCTTCTTTTAGTTTACCTTTGTTCTCAACTACTGTGACTCCTTTCGGGATCCAGAGGTTCACGATATTCACGGCCTCAGCCTCTGAGCCACCGCCATTATTACGTAGGTCGAAGATGAGTGAGGTGGCACCCTGTTTCTTCAAGTCGACAAAAGCCCTGCGCACTTCCTTGCTGCTCTCCTGGGTGAACGAGTTGTAATTGATATACCCGATGTTTCCGTCACGCAGACCATAATAAGGCATCTCAGGCAGTTTGATGTTCTTGCGAGTAATCTTGAACTTCATCTCTTTGGCTGTTGAGGGACGAAACACTTTCAGCAGAAAACTTGTCCCTGGCTCGCCCCGCAGATGGTTACTAACATAGCCCACCGTCTTGTCCGTCATCAACGAGTCATCGATGCTCAAAATGATATCTCCCTTCTTCAAGCCAGCCTCGGCAGCGGGCATATTGGCGTAGGGCTCATCGACAACGACGCGATCAAGTTTCTGGTGCTTACGGATGAGGGCACCGATGCCTGCATATTTGCCGGTCAGCATCATCCGCAAGTCTTTGGTGTTCTCCTCTCCATAATACTCCGTATAAGGATCCAGACTGTGCAACATCGCATCGATAGCCGTACCGATGGTTTCCTTCGGGTTGAGTGTATCGACATATAGGAGTTCGAGGTTTTTGTACACCTGATTAAAGATATCAAGGTGCTTACCCACCTCGAAATGATGATCGTTCTGAGACTGTGCGGACAACGTAAGCGGCACAGTCAGAACCCATGCAAAAAGCCATTTTCTCATTTGTCTGTTTCCAATTTCTTACCTGACATCAGGAGTTCTACCAAAGGACGATCCTTGAAAGTGTGACGCTGCTGATCCCAGAAGCCGAAGTCGGCATCATAGCACCAAGTGGTCCAAGCGATATTGAATTCATCGAACACAGTCAGCATATCCTTTGTCCAGTTGTAGGCCAACTCACGATCCACAGGCTCGTAGACACCCCATTCGCCGCAGAATAGTTGCAGGTCGTATTTCTTGGCTGCCTCGATGGCATCCTTAAACTGCTCGCGGATCTTGTTGATATCCCATACTTCCTCAGTATATTGCTTTAGTTGATCCTTGATGTCTGCGGGGGCAGCGTCGTAGTCTTCCTTAGATACCAGTACACCGGGATAGTTCACCTTTCCCTTGTATTTGCCTAATGGTGTCCACCAGGCACCATAGTGTGTGAGGATCATCGGGTTGTAATAGTGGAAGGAGAGGATGATGTTCTTGTCGCCCTCGGGTACCTTTAAGAATTTCATCGTCTCATGACCCTGCCAACGGTTGGAACCGATGACGAGGGTGCGCTGAGGCTCTCTCTCTCGCAGGGCCTTGTGTACTTTTGCCACAAGGGTATTCCACTGTTCATGGTCATCGGCCACAGGCTCGTTCATAAACTCATAGGCTACCCAGTCACAACTGCGGTCTTTCAGAAAATCGGACAACTGGTACCAGAGGTTGATCAATCCCTGCTGGGCTTCTTCCGATGTGAAGAGTGTATTGGCCGATTGTCCTCCCTCATTCACGGCATTGAAGTAGTGCGAGCGGATAATGTGCAGGTCGACGATGGCGCGCAAGTTGTGCTTTTTAGACCAGTCTAGGGCATTGTTCAGCAGGTCCCAGGCCTCAGGCAATTTGTTGCCCTGCTCGTCCCAGAACTGCACCTCGTCGATGGGGATGCGCACGAAGTCGAACCCCAACTCCTCCAGTCGTGCGAAGTCATCCTCCTGGATATGCAGGCGACGGGCCTCGCCACGCTGCTCCGACTGCGACAGCCAGTGACTTACATTCGTACCGCGTTTGATGCGGAAGTTATTCACTTGCCCTGCTTGATTCTTGCTTTCGCTTTTGCTTTTGTTCTGACAAGACGCGGTTACAAACAGGGCCATCATAATGACTGCCAGGGTGAAAATATACTTTTTCATGATCAAAGGGTCTAAACACTATTACTTCACACGCCAGACATTGAGGACAATGCCTTGGAAACCACTGGAGAAGGAGGGAGCGCATAGGAAGAGCGAGTTGTTCAGCCAAGCGTATTTGCTGTCGGCAGGGGCCTCAAACTGGGGAGCGCAGCGGAAATAGAACGAGGGATTGCCCTGTGCATCCTTGCTGTTGGCAATGATACCCCTATTGCGGATGTGGATGTTGACACCATCATCAGTCCGGATGCTGTAAATGGCCTCCACCTCCGTACGACCTGCGGCATTGGCCAACTGGTAGTCGGCACCGCCGTTCAGGATGGTTCCCTTGATGTTCGGTCCCTCGAAAGTACCGCCTGTAATAGGAATGACGGTACGGCGACCGTGTTGCGTCTCGCCGCATGAATAGGTCTCACCGAGAGTGACTTTCAATTGCATGACGAACTCCGCCTGCGGAGCCTCTGGAATATTATCCTGTGCGCTGGCATTCAGGACGAATGCCAGCAACACAGCGATCATTGTGATACCCTTTTTCATTTGTTGATATATTTTTTACCGTTTCTGATGATGATACCCTTGTAGTTGTTGTCTACCTTACGGCCAAAGAGATCGTAGGAATTCTGGTTGGTAACAGGAACGTCGTAGATCATATCGTGAATACCTGAGGAGATACACTTCAGTTCAAGTTTGTCGATGTTACAGTTGGCGCCAGTTATTGTGATACGAAGGATTTGCTGACCTGCCTCCAGATCCTTTTTCAGTTCACCTTCAACAGTCTTGTATGTATCCCAACTATTGTTGCCTGTCTGTGGAACGCTTACACTTGTAGTATTGGCAGAAGTAGGAGCACCTGTACTCGTGAGTTTCTTAATACCGATGTTGAAGCCAGACCCAGTGGTACCAGAAGAAACGGTTGCGATGTAGGAGTAGGTGCCTGCCTCTTGAACGTCGATCGTGTATTCTAACCACTCGTTCTTAGCAGTATAGCCAATGACCGTACCACCGTTACCCTTCACGAAGTCAACACCCTCGCTATCAGAACGATAATTTGTGTCACCTTCCATCGTATCGTTGGAATCGTGGAAACTCAGGCCTTCGCCGCCCTTGTCGAAATTCACAGCCTTAATGACACCAGGGATGGTGATAGGCTTACCTGAATAGGGTTCACGCTTGCCATTAACCTTCAATGTCCTCTTTGCAGACATATTCTCCTTGCCTTCTGCATTATAGGCAATAGCCGTGATTACATAACTGCCTTTTGCAGTAGGTTCGAACTCCATCGTGTAAGGAGCCTCGGTCATAGTGCCAATCAACAGGTCGTTGGCAAAGACTTTCACTTTGTCGATGGTGCTGGTGGACGTCTCGGCTTTCACTTCGATAACGGCCTTGTCACCCAACTCGATGGTGTTGGACTTTTTGTCAGGATCAGGATTGAAATATGAAGTGGAAGGGATAGACACCTTGATGTTCTTGTCCTGCTCATAACGGTTGAAGGTGAGGCTCTTGAGATAGAAGCCACCCTTATCGATATTCACGCAGATGATGTGACGACCAGCCGTCAGCGTGTCATTCATCACGATATGCATGGTCTGGAACTCGGTGGTACTGCCCGTCTTCGGTACTTCGATGAAATCAGTGAGATAGGCCAGGTTGTCGAGTGAGTACTCTGCCAGATGAAACCAACCGCCAGTCTTCGTGGAGGCAACCTCCACATCCACAGAATAGAGACTTTTTTCCTGAACGTCAACAGTATATTCCATCCAACCGTCATTCTGTGTGGCAGTTGTAATCTTACGTGAGGCCTTGTTGTAGGTTACGCCTGACGCACCATTGTCGTATTCTTCTGCCTTGATGGTGCCTGGCAATGTCGGCACGGTCTCAGGGTAGGGTGAACGTATTGTTGTAGAACTGAGGATATTGAAGCGCGACAGACGCTCGTAGGTCGAACCATCAGTAGTAGTCACGACAGCCTTCAGATCCTTCCAGCCCGTTTTTGCATTCGATGGCACTGCATACTCTGTGACGTATGGTGCCTCTGTCATGGTAGCAATCAAGTCATTACCCACATAGAGGTCTACCTTCTCAATGGTTTTCGTTGCCATAGATGCACGCACCTTGATGGGGAGTTTGTCACCTTTGGCCACCTTCAGATCGCGAGGTCTTACGTAGATAGAGGCTTCCTTCTTCATACCAGGGAAGGGACTCTTGGCATTCTTGGCATCATTGGAGGCCATGTAGTCTTTCAACCAAGTCATGGCAGGACGTTCCTTACCATCCTTGTAAATACCAGAGTTACCATCGGTTGTCCAGGTAGCACCATAGACATAGCCCCAAAGGGTAATGCCAGCACAGTAGTCTTTTTCCCACATATAGGGAATCTGTTCCTTGTAACGCTTCTCCTGTAATTTGTCATCCGATGTACCAATATCATATTCTGTGCTGTACATCGGCATCTTCAGCGCAGTCTGGATCTTGGTCTCTGCGGTCTTGAACTTACTGAAGTCACAGTCCGTCAGGTCATGTGACTGACAGCCGTAGGCATCAATCGGTGCTCCAGCATCACGCAGATAACGGACGAGATCGATATACTCATCAGTATTCCACTGGAAGGTGTTGTAGTCATTATAAATGAGTATTGAATTCGGGAAGCGTTCGTAAGCCAATTCAAAGGCCTTGATGAGCCAGTCGTAGCCAGTCTTACCGCCACCGCCTAACGTCTCCTTCATCATCGGGTTACCGGCCTGGTGCGTACCTACGGCTTCGTTCACCACGTCGATCATCGGTAGGGTGGGGTATTTCTTCTTGACGGCATCATACCATTTTACAAGGGCCTGGTAACGTTCCTTGATTGACAAGTTCGGAAGCCAGTTCGGATACTGGGCGCCCCATACCAGAGCATGGAACTTATAGGTGAAGCCGTACTTCTTGGCATAGTTGAAGGGGGTGTCGCATCCCCAGTTGTAACTGCCCTTGGTTCCTTCCACCGATCCCCACTTGGACTCATTTTCAGGTGTCACCTGGTTCCAGAGTTCGTAGTATTTCGGTATACCTCCTCCAGCATCCATCTGATAGCGGGTGGTGATGTTACCTAAGAACTTGTCGGGATTGGACGACAATTGTGCAGACGCCTGTGTGGAGAAGAGGCCTGCACCAAACAAACAGATTAATGTTTTTTTAAGTAAATGATTCATATCGATTGCTATTAGTTATTATTTCGGGTACAAAAATATACATTATTTTGAAT
The DNA here is from genome assembly GCA_017518935.1 of Prevotella sp. Classification (GTDB taxonomy): domain Bacteria; phylum Bacteroidota; class Bacteroidia; order Bacteroidales; family Bacteroidaceae; genus Prevotella. The sequence continues at coordinate 2,322 of JAFWTK010000224.1, read as the reverse complement.
GTTGCTTTATCTGACGTTTAAAAAATAACATTTTTTAATTAGAACTTATAGTCAATACCCAAACCAATCACGTGATTGGTGCGGCTGTAGGTTTCAATACCGTAAGAAGCCTGCTTCTCGTAGTCGCTGTAGATGCTGCAGAAGTAGCCAGCATTCAGACGGACCTTCTCGTTGATGTTCCATGCCCCACCGAAGCCTACGCTATAACTGTCGCAGGCGAATGAGGTGTTCTGTTGGTAGCCGTCGCTAAGGCCGTAGTCAGTGCGCTGTCCGCCACAACTGATAGTGAACTTGTCATTGATATCGTATTCGACACCAGCAAGAATCTCATGGGTGCCGTGGGTCAGTTCCTTTTGGCGGTCATTAGCCATCTTGGCATTCTTGTCGTCGAAGAAATGGTACTCAACTGTAGCACGGAGTTTTGGAGTAAACTCGTAACCGGCAGCGACAGAGAGCAATGCGGGCATGTCATACCGGGTGCGGACACCATCCTGATAAGGAGCGGTGTAAGTGGCCAGACCACGTTCTACAGTAGACTTAATCTGTGTAGCCATTGCAGAGGCTTGCTCTGCGGGCAGAGCACCTGCAACAACCAGTTGTGTCAATGGAGCCACAACCAATTGATCAGAGTTGAGTGAAGCAGCCAGAGAGTTGGTCTCGTTCTTGGTACTGATCTTAGTGCGGAACTCATAACGGGCAGTCAGCGTGAAGGGACCCTGATGGAATGCCAGGCTAACGAGGGGTGTGAAACCCCAACCTTTCTGGTCGACATCGAGCGAGAGGCTGGCGAGATTACCCATAGTGGAGTGGTTTGCATTGACATGCCCCCGGTAGTAGCCATCGTAATAGTTGGCGCGAATACCTGCTGCAGCCGAGAGGCAGTCGAGAATCTTATAGGTGAAGTTGACTTGTCCGCCATAGATATACTGCTTTCCTTTCATCTCAGAATCGAACTGATCAGGTGTTACGACGGGCGCAAAGCCTTGTGTAGCCTGATTCAGACTCTGTGTCAGCGAGGTGATGATGCTACCTAATAATACATTGAACATGGGGACGCCCTGTTTATATTCTACGAAACCACCACTGCCCACAATGCCAATCATCGATGAAATGGCCCATTTGTCTTTTTTGTAAGAAGCGAAGAGGGCTGGTACGATGGGAGCAGATGCCTTGCCTTCGTATTTGGTATCGCCCAGTTTGATATCACGATATTGCCAAGGTTTCTGGAAGTTGAGTGAGAGTTGCCAGCCTTCGTGTCCCCAGGCAAAGCCTGCGGGGTTGCTGTACGCAGCATCGATGTCGAACGTAGCGCCTCGGGCCATCATACGGTCGAAAGCGATGTGATAGTTTGTGTTGGTCATCAGTCCGCCTGCACGGACATTGGCAGCGAATGCTATCGTCATGACTGCCAGAATCAGGGCTTGCTTTCTCATTTTCGTCTTTTTTAATGTAATTATGGTTGTTTGGGCGCAAAGGTACAAAGAAAAATTGGAATAAAAGGAAAAACAAATAAAAAAAAGGGAAAAGAAACGAATTATTAGAAAAAAGTGTATCTTTGCAGGCGATATGAATCAGGCAACGATAGATTTCATCCGTGAACATGCTGAGGCTGATGTCCGTCAGTTGGCACTTCAGGGTACAAAAAAAACTGAGGTGAATCTGACGTATGCCTTGGAGCAGATTGCTGGTAGGCAGAAGGCAAAGACGAAACTACCTTCGTGGGCAGACATCGATGGACATATCTATCCGCCACATCTGTCGATGGAACAGTGTTCCAGTGAGCAGACGTCCAGATATAAGGCGAGTATTGCGGGGAAGGGTGCTCTTGTTGTGGATTTAACGGCTGGTTTTGGGGTAGATATGGCATTTATCTCCCAAGGTTTTGGACGGGCCGTTCATGTGGAGCGCCAACCTCAATTATGCGCCATTTCATCGGAGAATTACAAACTTTTAGGATTGCACCATATTGAGGTGATATGTGGGGATGGTGTGTCATATCTGCATACGATGCCTCATGCCAATCTGATTTTCATCGACCCTGCGAGGCGAGATGAGCATGGAGGCAGGACATACGGCATTGCCGACTGTACACCTAATGTGATGGAAATCCTCGATGAAATGTTGGAAAAAGCAGATTGTGTGATGCTAAAACTATCACCGATGCTCGACTGGCGAAAGGCTGTGGAGGATATTCAGCAGATTGGCTCTGCGTATGTCAGTGAAGTGCATATCGTATCGGTGGATAATGAGTGTAAGGAACTGCTGGTAAAGGTGAAAAGGTGGAAAAGTGAAAATGTGAAGAATTACAAGGTCGTCTGTGTT
>JAFWTK010000223.1 GCA_017518935.1 Prevotella sp. | reverse complement strand
CCTGCTGGTTTTCTGGCTCAGTGCGCATCATTCGGGCATGGAGCCTTGAGGGGCATTATGCTTTTGAAGACTTCCAATACTCCTTTGGAGGGAGTAATCTTGCCTCCTGTAGTGTATGGAGATGTTTTCAAAAAGTCCATTTCTTTTGATATATAGTCGTTTTATGACCAAGCGAAACCCCGCAGTCACTTTTGACTGCGGGGTTTATTATATATTCTATTCTTTATTGGGGGAAATAGCGTTTCATTTTCCATAGGATGTGATAATGGCACAAACTGTTGATAACCAATGAAATATACCTTCTTACAATCTCATTAACTTACTTTTCCTCTCTATTTGAAACGCCCATAATATTCATCTATGAATAATTAGTGCTATCTTTGTCGCAAATTTAAATAATCACATCAAATAAAACAAAATGTATAATAACGATTAAGGATTATGAAAAGATGCGACCTACATATTCATACAGTACCATCTGTGTCGGACAGGTTGTTTACGTATGACAAAAACGTCTTGGTGGATTATGTAGCGAAGACAGGTCTGGATGTCATTGCTATAACAAATCACAACCTGTTTGACTACACGCAGTTTCAAGAGATAAAGAACGCTTTACCAAACACCGTTGTACTACCAGGTATAGAAGTGGATTTGGAGAAAGGGCATATTCTTGTTATAGCGAATAATGATGACGGTACTTTATTTGACTTTAATACTAAGTGTGAAGATGTAAAGAATCTAATTAAAACACAAGAAGATTTTATTACTTACGACACATTCACACGGATATTTTGTGACTTAGGTAAATATTTACTCATACCACATTATGAGAAGGATCCAAAACTCCATAAGGATATTATTGAGAAATTAGGGAGGAACATTCTAGCAGGTGAGGTGTCGAGCGTAAAGAAGTTTATTTATATGGAGAAGGAGGAGTCGGAACTTACTCCTGTCTATTTCAGCGATTTCAGAGTTGAAAAAGGTATTACTCCAGATCAGTATCCTGTCAGTCATACTTTTTTTGATGTTGATCAAGTAAATATCAACACGCTGAAACTCTGCCTGATGGATAAGACAAAAATTTCACTAACCTCAGAAAAAGGTATTGAACTTTTTCAGATATTCCCCAATGGGCAGATGTTATCAACAGGGCTCAATATTATGTTTGGGAAGCGTTCAACAGGAAAAACCTATACATTGAATGCCATTGCAAACCGTTTTGAAGGAAGGGCAAAATACATTAAACAGTTTGAATTGCTCAATACTGGTAAGAACGACTCGGATCAATTTGAAAGTGATTTGAAGGTTAGACAAGAAAACTCGGCAGAAGATTACTTGCATGAATTTAGTGCTATAGTTACAGATATGCTGAAGACTTGCTCTGCCGAAGAAGATGAGATAAAATTGCAGAAATATCTTGATGCAGTGATGACTTCTGCACAGCAGAGCGATGTAAACGATGTGTTCTCAAAGTCGAAATTATTCAATGAGAGTGGTTATAAAGAGCAGAGCAATGATGAGATAAAGAAACTTATCAAAGCAACACTGACCTTATTAGAATCACAACTCTACAAGCCTATCATCAATAAGCATTTGCCCGAAGCCTCACTGAAGGCACTCTTGAAAGAACTGATAGAACTATGTCGGAAAGAATATGTTCAGGATCAGTACTTCAAAGAGGTCAATAACATGATTAAGATGGTAAAGGAGTCGTTACAATTAAAAACAGCGGCACCTCGTATTCCTGATATAGACTTATTCCATTATTTCATCAATAAGAAAAAGCGTGAGGTGTTTAACCAGATAGCTATAGCGGTTAAGAAAAATAGGATAATTAGTACAGAGAAGGCAGGGCATTTTACAATCAGCGTGTCTGCACGCCCATTTGCGAATGCTACTGATTTGAAAACTGTCGGACTGAAACAGGTTTCACTTATCAATGCGTTTGCAAAATATAGTAATCCCATTCTGTATTTAGAGGAGTTAAAGACGGCTGGTGTTGAGACTGACCGCATTTATAAATTGTTTGCTGCCATAGACTATAGAATCCTTAATTCATCGGGGTTGCCCGTATCTGGTGGAGAGCGTTCAGAGTTTAACTTCTTGCAGAAAATCAAGGACGCTATTCTTTGTGACATTCTCATTATTGATGAGCCTGAGTCTTCGTTTGATAATATTTTCTTGAAGAATGAGGTCAATAAGTTTATTAAGGAGATGGCTGAAAATATGCCAGTTATTATTTCTACACATAATAACACGATAGGAGGTTCAATAAAACCAGATTATATTCTATATACTGAAAAGAAGATAGAAACAGATGGACCTCATTTCAATATATATAGTGGATATCCCACTGCCAAAGCCCTAAAAGACGTAGATGGTAATGCGATTGAAAACTATGAGATAACATTGAACAGTCTGGAGGCTGGAGAACAAGCATATTCAGAAAGAAAGGACATATATGAAACACTTAAAAATTGAAGATCAGAAAGCCTATTTCTCAAGAGGCGGAAACTGGATGGTTGTAACAGAAATGACCAAAGAAGACTTGCTTAATCTTGCTCATGCTGCTATAGAAGAGGAGGATTTTGAGATGGATGCATACGATGAGGCATCATTGCCCAACCCTGCACACAAGATTATTTATCAACAGATTTATGGTCAATTGGCAGAATTACATAATAGAAGAACCGCTTTTCAAGAAGAAGAGAGGAATATTTATAAAGATGCCTATAATAAGTATTGCGTAGAGTAGTGGTACTAACCTTTAGAGATCCAGCAGGAAGGATAAAGCCCCTAATGGAGATCATGCAAGAAATAAGAAAATATGATCTCTTACAATTATGCGGAAGAAGAGGTGCATGCTTTAAATAAATCCCGTTGCTCAAAAGATGAGGAAATACAGTTCACGCTTCTTTTAGACAAAACCTGCAGTTTTTCTTCGTTTAATTAGGTTGTATCCGTTTTTTTATGTATATTTGCGCTCAAATATTGAAAAATTTATGTACGTACATTTATGACGTCTAATTTATATACAATAAGGATATATTAAAAATATTGTAATATCGTAAACAATATGAACAACAAGGAACCAGGTTACGTGTATAATGTGAAAGTCTGGACGAGATTAGGAAAGAAATATAAAATAACATATTAATATTGTAATTATGTCAAATATGATTATCAAGAAAGTTATTATCAATAATTTCAAATCAATAGAACATATCGAATTAGATTTCGATAAAATTGGTAATAGTTACACCAAGATTTTTGTTGGCATTAATGAATCAGGGAAGAGTAACATTCTTGAAGCGTTGTCGTATTTCAAAGTACCAAAAGTAAATGTTTCTTTTGATAGTTTTTGCAATCAAAAACTTGAAAACAACGAAAAATGCGAAATTAGTTTCTATTTAGAATTAGGAGATAATGATTGTAATATAAATGGTATTACTGACTTGAGCAACAAACCGCAGAAAATTAAATTTAAGATTAATAATATTGTAAAAAGAGTTACCCTTCAAAAAAAGAAAAACAAATTTGAGTCTTCATATGACTATGATGTAGAACTTCTTGATAATAATACATTTATTAAGAAAGGGCAAGGGTATGACAACATCTATAATCCTGTTGACAAATATATTATTAACAATAAACGTGTTGAAGGGTTTGAATTACTTACAAAAGAGTTGTTTTTGAAATTTTTCAGAAAAATCATTTCTGAAATGATAGAAAAGAAAGAACCAGAGGTTTCTATGTGGAAACCATCGCCAGATTACATCTTGTCAAACATTAATTTAAACAAATTTAAAGAAAATATAAACTCAAGTAAACCCCTTAAAAATATATTTTATTTGAGTGGCTATACAGAAGATAAAATTAAAGAAATAATAGATAAAGTATCAAACCATACTCAAAGAAGCATATTATCAAGCAAACTAAATACGGCAATTAATAATTATATTGGAAGGGTTTGGAGTAATAAAATTAGTATTGTTATCGAGATTGCAGATACAGGGAATTTATCATTTCTCATTAAGGATCAAGGCGTAGAGAATGAGCATAATAGATTTGAAATAACAGACAGAAGCCAAGGTGCCCAACAGTTTTTGTCTCTTATTCTATCGCTGTCACTAGAAGCAGAAAATCACGAGAGGAAGAATGAGATTATTTTAATAGATGAGCCAGAAGTACACCTACATCCATCTGGCATAAGAGATTTAGGTAAAGAGTTATTAAAAGTCGGGAATGAGAATTATGTCTTTTTAGCCACACACTCTCCTTTTATCATTGATAAGCAGCATAAAGAGAGACATTATATTGTAAAAAAGAACAAGAAAGCAATCACAGAAATTACAAGAATCAGAGAAAATGACAATATTATTGATGATGAAGTGCTAAATGAGGCCTTTGGAATTAACGTTTATCGGGATTTACTGAATCCGCACAGTGTTTTAGTTGAGGGTGCTTCAGATAAAATAATTCTTCAAAAGGCATTCGATTGTTTAGGTTATAATGGTATCGGTATAACTAATGGACATGGTTCTAATATTGATACTTTGGCATCAAAGATGAACTTTGATAATATTTCCGTATTGGTTGTAACTGATGACGACAAGGACGGACGTAAATACAAAGAGAACATTTTGAAGATAGGGGGCACATATAACGATGAAACTGTTTACACAATCCGAGATTTAGTGGGAGGCATTATAGATCATGGAACGATAGAGGACACTTTAGGGTGTAAATACGTTGAATCACAATTTATTAAATATTACAAATCTAATTATAATGAAGATTTAACAGGATTAACCCTATCTGAAGATAAACCCCTGCTTATACAAATTATTTCAATATTAAAAGAGAAGAAGAAGTATAATAACTGGAATATGGACTCCTTTAAGAAACAATTGTCTGAAGAGTTTAATCCTTCAAAAACTTCTCTTTCTACTAATTTCAAGTTATTGAAAGACCTCGCTGAGAAAATAAAAGAAAAGTTGTTAGTCATCGAGTAACCTGAACTATATGTAACATGGGGGCAGGCACGATGTAGCGTAATAAAAGCATTAACAATATGGATGGAAATACGATGTACTGGCTGTTTACAACAGCACCTCAGGCGATAGCAGCCTTAGTGGGTATTATTTTTACTGGCATGTTTTTCATGGCAGAAAGTATTGATAATCGGGTAAGAGCAGATCAGAGCCTGACAGAAATTGCAGAATCGGCAAAAACAGCACTTTACAAGAATATGAGAGCTGTAGCGGTTTTAGCAGCTATTACTATTATATACGATTTGTTTTTAGTGGCTTTCGTAACAAAACTGACAGAAGAGGATTGTTGTTGGACAGAATGGTCTATTCTCATCTTTGCTGTACTTAATTTTTGCACTATTTATTGGGCTCTTCGCTATGTGTTTCAGGCTGTAAGCCCCAATTATTTCAATAAGATTGCTGCTAATCTGAGTAGTGAATACAAATCAGGTGAAGTAGACAGTTCTGATTTTATCAATCATTTTATTGCTTTTGAAAGAGCAGCAAGAAATGCTCCTTTTATCCAGCAGATGAATGAACAACACGTGACCATTCCTATGATCATTCGTATGCTGGTTTCTCATGAAATCATTAACCGAGATGAAGCAGGCCAGATGTTCGAGATCAACAAAATTAGGAACCTCATCGTCCACGGTGAACCGATAGAAAAGGTTGACAGGAAAATAGACGAGACACTGCAGGAGATAACAAATAAAGTAATAGAGGCCACGCAAAGGAGATAATAATCAGACTTTGCGTATCGTTCCGGCTTTGTATTGTGACTTTTTGTTCTCGCACCAAAAGGGACAAAAAGAATAGTCTTAGATATGAAATAATCGTTTTTTTTGTTTATAAACGAAAAAAACGAAATTCTATGCATCTATTTCGTTTCTTTTTTGTATCTTTGCGACTGAAAATTCAACAAATTATGACGAACAATCAACAAGTAGAGTTTTATAACCGTATAAAGGTTGTACTCGTAGAGCAAGGAAAAACAAGTCGATGGCTTGCAGAACAGATAGATAAGTGTGAAAACACCGTGTCTCGATGGTGCTTAAACAAAGTTCAACCGTCTCTTCCACAATTAGCTGAAATCGCAAAGGTTTTAGATGTGGATGTACGTACATTAATAACCCCGACGAAAGAATAAAGCGATGGATATTAGTATTGAAAATAATAAGATTTGGGCACCATGATTGGAACAATGGTTTTAAAGTTTTGTCTTTGCAAACGAAATATGAATATGGACGAGAAAACTATAAAAAAAGATTTGGCAATTGTACCAAGGAGTATTATGCAGAACAATGATTCTGAATATATGAGACTTGTCTCAGAAATTTCAGGATTGTGGGAAAAGGCGAGAGAGAAGGCTGCTTCCGTTGTTAATACCGAATTGCTTGAAGCAAGTTGGGAGACAGGTCGATATATCGTAGAGTATGAACAACATGGTAATGTCAAGGCTGAATATGGAAAGCAACTTCTGACAAACTTGTCAAAAGACCTTACCAGACTTCGAGGAAAAGGTTATTCTCGGTCTAATCTATTCAATATGAGGCTCTTTTATGTGAGATTCCCAAAAATCCAAACAGTGTCTGGACAATTGACATGGAGCCATTATTTGGAATTGCTCAAGTGCGACGATCCATTGGAGATGCAATTCTATATGAAGGAATGTATCAAAGAAGGATGGAAAGTTAGAGAACTGAAACGCCAAATCAATTCTTCGCTCTTTCAGCGTCTTGCACTGAGTACAGACAAAGAAGGAGTATTGGCTCTTGCAAACGAAGGGCATCAAATACAGTCTGCAACAGACATCATACGCGATCCTTATGTGCTGGAATTTACTGGACTTCCTCGACAGAAGCGCTATAAGGAGAAAGATTTGGAAGTTGCACTGAAGGCCCATATGGAGCAGTTCCTTCTTGAACTTGGTAGAGGATTTGCTTTCATCGGTCGTCAGTATATCATTCCTATTGGCTCAAGACAATTCAAGGTAGATTTGGTTTTCTATCATGCCATTCTAAAGTGTTACGTATTGATAGACCTGAAACGTGCTGAAATAAAGCATGGTGATATAGGGCAAATGAATCTCTATCTTAATTATTTTAAGAATGAGATTTGTCAGCCTGACGATAATCCACCTGTTGGTATTGTGTTGGGAGCAAGGAAAGATGAACTGTTGATGGAGTATGCCCTTCAGGGTATAGACAATCAACTTTTTGCTGCACGCTATCAACTTTATCTACCTAATCGCGAGGAATTACAATCCCAATTGGATAATCTCCTAAATAATTCTTATAAATAAATGTGCAGATGATAAAATATATCATACCACAAATAATAAAATACTATAACATTGATGACCTGTTGAGAAACAACAGAGATAGTTTTTTGTCATATGCAGGAGAAAATTTGTTAATAGATGATTTGCTTCAAAAAGACTTCGTTTGTATTGTCGGTGAGCCAGGTATTGGTAAGAGCAGACTACTTGAAGAGGTAAAGAACCATTCTCTCAAAAAAACTTTTTTTTCTTGTACTGATTGAAAAGTACCAAGACGAAGAATCTATGACATGGAGGATCGATTATCTGAAAAATCATGTTGTAAAGTCTCTTCATAACGATACGGGACATACTCGTGCTATCTCTTTGGAAGAGTCTGAAATGATTAACCCTAATCCGCAAATGTTCAGATGTTTTATGAACATTAAGGGGAATGAAAAACTTGATAAACAAATGGCAGACCTATTTGATTTAGGACTTTTATTATGTGATAAGCCTGATACACAAGAATACTCAAGTTATCTCCTTAATCAGATATATCTCTTCTTTGTAAATACTGACAATGGCTATTATTTTACAGAATTGAGAAAGAATGTAGAGAGGTTTAATTCTGTTAATGTTAGTATTTTAGCAAACAATATCATGAACAATGCTGAAATGCTGTACTTAAATAAAGAAAAAACATCGATTGATAAGGCTATAAAGCAGTATAACAAATGTACAGAAGAATCACATCTTGAAATTCGGAACGATAATGATTTAAGAAGATATTTTACCCAGATACATTCTGAAGTTCAAAAAGAGATACAAGATCAAGGTATTTATTCCTTAGTTCGTCAAAAAACTTTAAGTGAAGATTTCATTCAAAGGGAATTGAAAAATACTATTATAAATAAGTGTTGCCAAATGGGATTGGAAGCAGTTCGAGTAGATAGAGAAGTAACTCTCCAGGACAACAAACGTACAGATTTTCTAATTAGATATGGATTATGTAATCCTATAATGGTTGAACTTAAGTTACTTCATAACCAAGAAATTCAAATCGAAAGAAAACGCCATGAATACAAGAAAAAGTTTGTTCAATACTCAAATGCGACTAATGCCTGTCTGTCAGTATTCTGGGTGTTTGATATTCATAATGACGGGAGTGATATCGCAAAAATCGAAAAACTAAAAGAAGAATACAAAGATATAGACAATACATTGGTATTATTAACTGATTGCAAATGTAGCAGTGGTATAGATACAGGTTTATCCCCCCAAAATATCTGATTCGAAACTCAGTAAAAAGAAGAATGGAAAGAAATAGTGTGTCCAAACAATGAAATATAACAGGGAATTTATAGCTCTTTCGTAAAAATGACTAACTTTGCAAACGAATTTACAAAAAGATAGATATAGTAATTATTCCCAAAACACTTTTTGGATTTGACGGGGTGGGGTGGTTTTGGGAAACCTAACGATTATTGTCGTACCTTTGCAGCCGGAAATCAGAAGCAGACCAGGGCCCGGCGAGATGACGATTCCAAGTAACAAGAGTCATTAACAATCAAAAATCAAAAAACTATGGCAGTAACAGTAAGTCTTAAGCAGAACCAGAATGCCCATTCCACAGGCTACAAGAAGTGGTACCCCCGTGCCAAGTACGGCAGGATCATCAACATCGCAGGTCTGGCACAGCACATCCACGACCACCACGCCATCTACCCGGAGGACCTGGTGAGGGGCGTGCTCCAGTGCGCCACCCGATGCACACGGGAACTGATGCTCGAGGGCTATCCCGTGAAGTTCGACGGCCTCGGCATCTTTAAAGCCAGCGTGGAGAACGAGCACGGCTTCAATCGTCCCGCCAATGCCACGCTGTCCATCGGCGGCACGGACGGTCAGGGCCGACCTGTCGGCATCCAGGCCATCAAGATGATCTGTCAGGCTACGGGCGAGTTCACCCGCAAGGAACTCTCGGAAAGCAGTATCCTGCAGTGGAGCGACCTGGCAGAGAGCATCATCGCTGAGGACAAGAAGGCACTGGAGGGGTTTGCCGCAGGCGGTAACTCGGGCGAGAACACCGGTGAGAACTCTGGCGGGAATACCGGCGGGACAGGCAACATTAGTACCGGCGGCGAAAGCACCGACAACCCTGACCCGGACAATGGCGGCGGTGATGACAATGGTGGTTCCGGCCTCAATGAAGGGTAATTTATAATTAAGAATTAATAATTAAGAATTAGGAATTAGAAATTAGGAATTTGAAATGAAGAAAAAGGGGTTCATTGAGATTGCGGTGAAGGTGATAGTAGCCGCGCTCACAGCCTTCCTGACGGCCATCACGACCACGAGTTGCACGGGGCATGGACCATTGTACTAATACATTTTAACCAAGAAGAGGGTGTGTCAAACTGACACGCCCTCATGCTATTGTCTTGTAGAGGGTCGTCGCATTGTGACGGCCCTGCATCACATCAAGAATTTCCTCTTCTGATGACAGGTTGAAGTCGCCTGGAATGGTGTTTTTCAGAGCAGCGGCAGCGAGCGAGTAGTTCAGTTGCTGCTGTCTGTCGTTGGGGAAGAGACTGACGGCATGGAGCCAGCCACCCATGAAGGCATCGCCCACACCAACGGGATCCACCACATCGGGGATGTCAACGATAGGCGCCTGCAACAGTTTTCCTTCCGTCCAGAGCAGGGCTGTCAACGTGTGATGACTTGATGATACGATATTACGCATACCCATCATCCAGTGTTTCAGACGGGGATACTGGGCATGCAGTTCGTCGAACCACTCGCCGTATTCCTTCATCTGCATCTCAAAGTTGGAGTCGGTAGCCGTGAAGGGAGGCTGGGGATGCTGTGAGAGCCAGTCGAACTCGATGGCATCGCCAAACATCATATCGCAACGGGAGAGCATCTTGCTGAGTGTCTCACGGGGCGTCGCCCCCTCGTATTTCCACAGGTTCTTACGGTAGTTGATGTCGAAGCAGACGGTAATGCCCAGTTCGTCGGCAATGTCGAGGGCCTCGAAGGTGGCGGCAGCAGCCTGTTGGGAGATGGCGGCTGTGATGCCCGATACGCAGAAGAAGGTGCAGTCTTTCAGGATTTCGCGCCAGGGAATCATGCCCGGCTTCAGGTCATAGTAGGCCGACCCGCTACGGTCGTAGATCACCTTGGCAGCCCGCATACCTGCAGGTGGCTCAAAGTAATAGGTGCCGATACGCTGCCCGCCATATAGCACATGACTTGTATCTACACCGAGTTGTGCCAGGTTCATCGCCCCGGCATGCCCTACAGGCGTATCTGGCAGGCGGGTGATATAGGTTACATTCTCGCCCTGCGAGGCCAGTGATACAGCCACATTGGCTTCGCTGCCACCATATTTGCTGGTGAACATATCCCCTTGCGTCAGTCGCAGGTGGTCGGGCTTTGAGAATCGGAGCAACAACTCTCCGAAAGTTACAATCTTCTTCATATTAGATAAGTCTTAGTTCTCACATCTTAGTCCTTTTACAATCTGCTCTCGCCCTCAATGTATTGCGACATCAGCAGATGCTCACCGTCGTACACCACGTAGGAGAACTGACTGATCCAGTCGCCGAGGATGATCATTCGGGCCTTTTTTGTCAGTTGTAGGTCTACCTCAATATGACGGTGCCCATAGATGAAATAATCGACATTGGAGTGATACTGGATATATTTCTTCGTGAAGAGCACCAGGTGCTCGCGACTTTCACCCATATAGGGAGGCTCCTCGTTGTTGGGGCGCTTCAGCCTACTGTGCTTGGCCCAATGCTGGCCGAACCACATGCCCCAACGGGGGTGCAGGGCGGAGAAAGCCCACTGACAGGTCTTGTTGTGGAAGATGCTCTTGATCAACTTGAAATTCTTGTTGGGATCGCCGAGTCCGTCACCGTGGGCCAGGAAAAAGATCTTGCCGTAGATCTCCGTCGTCTCGGGCTGTTTGTGCAGGATGACACCACACTCTTTCTCTAAGTATCCGTAAGCCCAGATGTCGTGATTGCCCGTGAAATAATGCACCTCGACACCCATGTCCGTCAACTCTGAGATCTTTCCCAAGAAACGGGTAAAGCCCTTTGGCACCACGTATTTGTATTCGTACCAGAAGTCGAACATGTCGCCCAGCAGATAGACGGCAGCCGCCTTTTCCTTAATAGAGTCAAGGAAGCGCACCAGCCGTCGCTCCTGCATCCTCTGGTGCGGAACTGCCAGCGACCCAAGATGGGCATCAGACAAGAAATATATCGGCTTCATCACTAATCAAATCCCAACTCAACCCTTGCTTCCTCACTCATCATACTCTGGTCCCAGGCTGGCTCAAAGACGAGGTTGACATTAGCCCCCTTGATGCCCTCGACACTCTCCACTTTCGTACGTACATCTTCTAAGATATAGTCCGCCGCAGGACAGTTCGGGGCAGTAAATGTCATCTCCAACTCCACCGTGCTGTCCTCCTGCACATCAATCTTGTAGATCATTCCCAAGTCATAGATATTGACGGGAATCTCCGGATCATAGACAGTCTTCAGCACATCCACAATCCGCTCTTCAAGCAGTGTCTTTTCCTCTTGCGTCATTCCTTCATTTTCGTTTCAGTCGGCAAAGGTAGTGCAAATTAAGCGAAATACCAAAGAAAAAGCAGAAAAGTATAATGTTATTTTGATATTTTCCTTTGTTTTTCTTGTCTGTTTCGTTTTTGTTTATTATCTTTGCAAACAAAAGAATAAGAATAGCATCAAAGATAACTTTATTACTAATCATTTAATTCTATCAACATGAGAAAGTTTTTTAATTGGGTGATTGCCGCGACCTTTATCTGTGGCGCAAGTGTGCTGACATCGTGCAGTGACAATAATGACAACCCTGTGGAGCCCGAAAAGCCCGTGGTGAATGCAGACCGACAAGCCTTTGAGAAAGAATTCTCGAGTGCCTTGCAAAAGAGTGCCGAGCAGATACGCTTTGACGCCATCAAGCAGGCTCTGGTAACCATCGGCACCTTCTTTGAGACGATCGATGAGGATGCACTGGGTGAACAGGTGACGAACATGATCCCCGATATCCTGACGAACACAGATCCGATATTATTTGAGAATCTGAGTGAGGAAGAATTCAAGGCAGTAAGCACTACCCTGAATGAGCGCTTTGATATGAGCGAGGAGGAAGTGAAGAAGATGGATGGCTTCCTGCTGGTGGATGCCTATAACACCATCGGCACGAAGAAGGTAACCTTTAAGGACGGCAAGGCTACACAGAGTGAGAACGACGGCTTCTGCATCGAGAACATCGACAAGGATGGCAAGAGTTCAAGTATCACGCTGAAGTTCAAGGACAAGCGTGACGGCGTGCGTTTCTTCGCTGCCCGTCTGGCTAAGGTTATGCCCGTATGTATCCAGTTCCCTCAGCAGATTGACATCACCGTCTCGACTGCCTATGGTTTTGAATTGAGTGGTAGCGTATTCCTGAGCACCAATGCTCCCTCGCGCTATATCTCGTTCAAGCACAGTCAATGGACAGGCGTCTGTGGTCTGACTGCAGACTATGAAGGTCGTAACGAGACGTTGCAGGCACTCATCAACCACGGTAAGGATCGTTCATTTGACTTTGGGGTCGGTTTCGGCATTGATGGTGTTGATAAAGCAGCCCTTATCGTACAGGGCATGAACAAGCCTTACTCGGATGAGTACATCGATAGCGAAGAACTGAAGAGCCTGCGCGACTGCGGTCCGTTCTTCTCTGCGGCCTACGACTTGCTGAAGGCCATCAACGGCAGTACTGTGGATGATATTGAGTTCACCCTTGGCAACAGACTTGTTTTCACCGTCAGTGTTGACGATGTGGCTGCTTGTCTGCTCGCCCTTGGTAATATCCGTAAGATGCATGGCACACAGCCGGGCTTCGAGGCTGTAGATAAGTACACACAGATACTGAACGATCATTTCCACTATACCGTTGGTATCAAGGACACCAACATCAAGGCTCAGGGTAGTCTGGTTACCGTCGTGAAGGGCTTTAATGAAAAGGAGTTCCAACCTGCTTTGGCTTTGCAGTTCGCCGGCGAGACGAAACCAATGGTGCTGATGGATCGCATGAGCGAGCAGGATATGGCTAACTATAAAAAGATGACAGGTGCCGTGGAGGAGATGAGCGAGTACGTTTCGGAAATGGTCAAGAAACTGAAGGAGAAGTTTAGTGGGATTAAACTCTAATATTTTTTTGCAAAAGTGATATGGTCTTTCAGCATCTGCCTAACTCGTGGTAGGAGTAGTACTGGCCGTCGGTAATGATGACGTGATCCATGAAGTGGATGCGCATCAGTTCGCAGGCGCGATGGATGTTGCGGGTCAGGTCATCGTCGGCCTTGCTGGGGGAAAGGTTGCCAGAAGGATGGTTGTGGCAGACGGCGAGGATGGTGGCATTGGCCAATACGGCTTCACGGATGATGATGCGGATATCGACGGCTGTCTCCGTAATGCCACCATGAGAGATGCGTACTTTCTTGATGAGGCGGTGGTTCTGGTTGAGTAACAGCACCCAGAACTCCTCCACATCAAGGTCTTGCATCAGCGGGTGTATCTCTTTGTAGATCTTGGTGGCGGTATCCAGTTTGGGTCGTTCTTCAGGCGACTCCTTTTGGCGACGCTTGCCGAGTTCACAGGCAGCGAGGATGGTGATGGCCTTCGCCTCGCCAATGCCTTTGTACTGGCAGAGGTCACGGATGGTCATCTTTCCGATAGTGTTGAGGTTGTTGTTGCAGTGGTTCAATACCTCCTGCATCAGTTCAACGGCACTCGTGCCTGGTGTGCCAGAGCCAATGAGTATAGCCAGCAATTCTGCATTGCTGAGTGTCTGTGGCCCTTTGTCGCGCAGTTTCTCACGCGGCTGGTCGTCTTCTGACCAATGTGCAATTGTAAGTTTTTCCATATTGATTTAAAGTTTTGAGGGTTTGTATTATTTGTAGAATGTCCGTTCGAACGCTTGGAATTCGTCTTGTTTGAGGATGCAGCGTTTCAACCATGCTTCGATGAACCCGAGCCCATAGCCCGTCAGTTGGACGAAAGCGGCAGGGATACTGAGTAGTCCCACCCAGAAACTACGGTTACGGATGGAGGAGTCGATAAAGATGAGGAGTGAATAGAACAGTAATGGCAGTAGTCCTAGGATGCTGAATACAAAGCCCACGCCTTGATGCATGTTGTCTGTGGGACGAAGTCCATAGGCATCCAGCCACTCGCCTTCAATATAGAGTCCTACCCCTAAGGCGAAGAGCAGCAGACAGCCAATCACGCCAAGGGTGAATACCGTCGGCAACAGATGCACGATTTTCAGGGTGCCAGGATGGCGTTTCGTCAGGTTGATACGGGCGATACCGCTGTTATACACCTGACGGAAGAACTTACGGAAGTCTGTGCGACGCTTGTGCCATACCCATGCCTCCGGGAAGAGCCGGGTCTTGTGGCCTGCCTCCACGATACGGTAGGAGAAGTCGATATCCTCGCCAAAGCGCATCTTGGAAAAACCGCCCAGTTGGTGATAGGCATCACGACGGATGCCCATATTGAAGGAACGGGGGTAGAACTTGTCTAATTTCGTCTTTCCGCCTCGGATACCGCCTGTAGTGAAGAAAGAGGTCATAGAGTAGGAGATGGCCTTCTGCACGGGGGTGAAGGAGGGATGGGCTGCATCAGGGCCGCCAAAGGCTGCGATGCCTGATGGCTGATGGCAGATGGAAGTGTCGATGGCGGCAAGATAGCCCTTGGGCAGGACGACGTCGGAGTCGAGGATGATGAGCCAGTCACCATTGGCACGTTCAGCACCATAGTTGCGGCTCTGGCCTGGGCCGCTGTTCTCCTTGGCGTAATAATGCAAAACAAGGATGTCTGCGTATTTGTCGCAAACATCCTTGCAGGGGGTTACCGATCCGTCCTCCACAATGATGACTTCGAAATCCTTGAGTGTTTGATTAGACAGGCTTTCGAGTAGTTCGTCCACTTCATCGGGACGATTGTAAACGGGGACGATGACCGAATACTTCAATGTTCGATTCTCAATGTTCGATTACTCTTTCACGCGCTGCAGATAACTGCCGTCACGAGTGTCCACCTGAATGAGGTCGCCCTCGTTGATAAACAGGGGGACGCGAACCTCTACGCCAGTCTCCAGTGTAGCGGGCTTCAGGGTGTTGGTGGCTGTGTCGCCCTTCACACCTGGCTCGGAATGAGTGACGCGGAGCACGGTCTTCACGGGCATTTCAGCATACAGGATAGTACCGTCGGTGGTGTCAGAAACAACCTCCACGATATCGCTCTCCTTCATATACTCATGACCGATCACGAGTTCGTTGTCGATGGGAATCTGCTCGAAAGTCTCCTGGTTCATGAAGATACGTCCGCTCTGGTCCTCATAGAGATACTGGTAGGGACGACGCTCGATAACTACATCCTCGAGTTTTTCACCGATGTTGAAGCGGCGTTCCAATACACGACCATCGGAAACGTTCTTTACCTTGATGATCATAATCGTGTTGCCTTTGCCTGGTTTTCTGTGCTGGAAATCGATGCACACCCAAATGCCGCCGTCCATACGGATGGCAGTGCCTTTTTTAATGTCTTGTGAATTAATCATATAACCTTTAAATATTGATTTTATATCGTTTTCGGGTGCAAAGGTACGAAAAAAAGTGAAAAGTGAAAAGTGAAAAATCTCACAATTTTCTTGCGTAATTCAAAAGAAATGAGTACTTTTGCAGCCCAAATCAGTGAAAATATAACAAATAAATAAGTAAAAAGCAATGAAAAGAACATTTCAGCCCCACAATCGCCGTCGCGTGAACAAGCACGGCTTCCGTGAAAGAATGGCCACGAAGAACGGCCGCCGCGTTTTGGCTTCACGTCGTGCCAAAGGACGTAAGAAGTTAACGGTTTCTGACGAGAATCACGGAAAGTAATTCTTCTGATTTCGTAGAAAAATGAGTTAAAATAGAAAGAAGTAGAGAATAATCTTTGCTTCTTTCTGTTTTTTGTTGTAACAAATTTGGTTTTTCATTCGTTTATTCGTACCTTTGCAACCATGAAAACAAAGGAGTTCTTTGGAAAGTTCGTGAGTGCCTATCTGCTTGGCAATCTGCTGGCGATGGCACTGGTGATAGTCCTGCTTTGCTTAGGAGTGAAGTACGGACTGGAGTGGTACACCCATCATGGCGAGGGAATTGTGGTACCAAAGGTGGAGGGGATGATCTATGTGAATGCCCGTACGCTGGCGGAAGAGAAAGGTCTGAACATTCTGGTGACTGACTCTGGTTTTAACAAGCGTCTGCCTGCCAACTGTATTTTGGCCCAGAGTCCCGGTGAGGGAACAACGGTGAAGGAAGGGCATACCATCTATGTGACGTTAAACTCTCCTTCATCGCCTACTTTTGCCATTCCTGATGTGGTGGACAACAGCAGTTACCGCGAGGCAGAGGCTAAACTGATGGCCATGGGCTTCAAACTCCTCCCACCGAAAACTGTACCTGGCGCAAAGGACTGGGTGTATGGCATCATCAGTCGTGGCCGTCGGGTGTCGACAGGTGATATGGTGTCTATCGACTCCCCCTTGACACTGATGATTGGCAGTGGCATGTACGACAGCGAAGAAGAAGACTTCGACTATGTGGAACCCGGCTACCAGCAGTTCATAAATGAAGAGGGTGCAGCAGAGTCGGACGAGTTTGAGGAGGTAACGGGGGATTATTAAAAATTAGGAATTAGAAATTAGGAATTATGATTACCTGATAAATGCGGGAAGAGGGATAAGGATGATAGAGGATTTGGATGAAATAGAACTTGAAGACGGGCAAGTAGAAGAACCTTCGGAAGACGGGCAACTCTACGAGCACTTCCGTATAGAGGTGGACAAGGGTCAGGAGCCCGTCCGCATCGACAAGTTCCTGTCTGAGCACCAACCCCATTCCAGTCGTAACCGCATCCAGAAGGCCGCTGAGGCGGGTTTTATCCATGTGAATGGAACGCCTGTAAAGAGTAACTATAAGGTACGTGCGGGAGATGTCGTCACCCTGATGCTTGACCGACCGCATTATGATACAACAATAGAACCGGAGGATATCCCTCTGGAAGTGGTCTTTGAAGACGATGACCTGATGGTCATCAACAAGCCTGCGGGTATGGTGGTCCATCCTGGCTGTGGCAACTTCAGTGGTACGCTGGTGAATGCCATCGCCTGGCATCTGAAGGATCTGGCATCGTACGACCCGAATGACCCGGAAGTAGGACTGGTGCACCGCATTGACAAGGACACCAGTGGCCTGCTGGTGGTTGCCAAGACCCCAGATGCGAAGACCTCCTTAGGGAAGCAGTTCTTCAATAAGTCCACCCACCGCAGTTACAATGCCTTGGTGTGGGGAAACTTCGTGGAAGACGAGGGGAGAATAGAAGGCAACATCGGGCGTGATCCGAAAGACCGTTTGCGGATGGAGGTTTTTCCCCCCGACTCCGAGACAGGCAAGCCTGCCGTGACCCATTATAAGGTGCTGGAGCGCTATGGCTATGTGACATTGGTGGAGTGTGTTTTAGAGACAGGGCGTACGCATCAGATCAGGGCGCACATGAAGCACATCGGACATCCGCTGTTCTGTGACGAACGCTATGGAGGCTGCGAGATCCGACGCGGAGAGCGAACCGCCAGTTATAAGGCTTTTATCCAGAACTGTTTTAAACTCTGTCCCCGTCAGGTGTTGCACGCCAAGACCTTGGGTTTTGTTCATCCTTCGACAGGCCAGCAGATGGACTTTACGTCGGAGTGGCCGGAAGATATGGCGGCACTCATCGATAAGTGGAGAAAATATATAAAGGTACAAAAATAAAAAGGTATATAATTAAAAGAAACAATGCAAAACTTAAAGAGAACCATAGCCATCGTCTGTGGTGGCGACTCATCGGAACACGACGTGTCACTGCGCTCTGCACAGGGACTCTACTCCTTCTTCGACAAGGAGCGCTATAATGTTTATATCGTGGATATCAAAGGACAGGACTGGCATGTGGAACTGCCCGATGGTACAACGACCCCAATAGACCGCAATGACTTTTCATTTGTCGAGGACGGTAAGGCGCGTCTTTTCGACTATGCCTATATCACCATCCACGGTACACCTGGTGAGAACGGTTTGCTGCAAGGTTATTTCGACCTGATAGATCTGCCGTATTCTACAAGTGGTGTGCTGGTGGAGGCCATGACCTTCGACAAGTTTGTGCTGAACCAGTACCTGAGGGGCTATGGTGTGAGCGTGGCCGATTCGTTGCTGATTCGTAAGGGCTATGAGGAACTGGTGACTGATGATGAGATAGAAGAGCGCATCGGTATGCCCTGCTTTGTGAAGCCTGCTGCTGACGGTTCGTCATTTGGCGTGTCGAAGGTGAAAAATAAGGATCAGTTGGCTCCCGCCATCCGCAAGGCGATGATGGAGAGTCCGGAGATTATGGTCGAGAGTTTCCTTGAAGGCACAGAGATAACCCAGGGTATTTACAAGACCCATGATAAGACCGTTTTGTTCCCGATTACGGAGGTGGTGTCGTCGAATGAGTTTTTCGACTACGATGCAAAGTACAATGGCCAGGTTCAGGAGATCACGCCTGCCCGTATTCCTGCGGATATCGCAGACAGAGTGCGCAAGATCACCTCACATATCTATGATATCCTGCACTGCAACGGTATCATCCGCATCGACTATATCATCTCAAGGGAGGGTAAGATATCCATGCTGGAGGTGAACACCACGCCAGGAATGACTGCCACCAGTTTCATTCCGCAGCAGGTGAAGGCTGCCGGTCTCTCTATGACGGAGGTGCTGACGGAGATTGTTGAGAACCAGTTTATATGAGTGAGTTTGACGAGATAAGGCCGTACGAGCCGGAGGAAATGAAACAGGCCTTTGAAGACCTGTTGGACGACCGCCAGTTTCAAGTGGTGCTGAAGGGTTTTGCCCCTTGGCTGCCGAAGTCTGTGCGTAACGGTCTGCTGCGTCTCGCCTTCACGGGTGTCAAGACTCCGCTCGATTTTCAAAAGCGGTTCATGAAGCCTGTGGTCAACTACATCATCCGCAAGCATACTGACGGATGTTCTTTCGATGATGCTAAGTTGGGGGACTATGAATCGCGGTTCACCTTTGTCAGTAATCACCGTGATATCGTACTCGACTCCGCCTTTCTCGACGTGAAACTGGTGAATGCTGGCTATCCTACTACTGTTGAGATTGGTATTGGCGACAATCTGCTCATCTATCCTTGGATTAAGCGTCTGGTTCGGATGAACAAGGCCTTTACCGTGCGTCGTGGACTCTCGCTCCGTGAGACACTTGCCGCCTCACAACTCATGAGCCGCTATATCCACTATGCCGTGACACAGAAAAAGGAGAATATCTGGATTGCGCAGCGTGAAGGAAGAGCGAAGGACTCAGATGACCGCACACAGGATGCCGTACTGAAGATGTTGGCCATGGGTGGCGACCTGAAAGAACTGAACATCGTGCCGCTGACCATCAGTTATGAGTACGACCCCTGCGACTACCTCAAGGCACAGGAGTTCCAGCAGAAGCGTGACAATCCTGCTTTCAGGAAATCGCGCCAGGACGACCTTGACAATATGAAGACGGGTATCTTTGGTTATAAGGGCCGTGTGGTCTATCGTGCCGCTGCCCCTGTTAATACATGGCTTGGCGAACTTGAAGGGTTACCCAAGACGGAGTATTATAAGGCCGTGGCTGAGCGTATGGACAGGGAGATTCATCGTAACTACGAACTCTTCCCTTGCAACTACATCGCCCTTGATGAACTCAATGGTAATAAGGATCATGCCAGTCATTATTCTGAGGCCGACAAACAGCGCTTTGAGCAGTATCTCTCTGGCCAACTCGCCAAGATTCAACTCCCCGACAAGGATGAGGCCTTCCTCCGTGAGCGTATTCTTACGATGTATGCTAATCCTGTTCGTAATAAATTTGCTGCCCAATGAAAAGATTATTTGGCCTTATCTGTGTCATCTGCGTCATCTGTGGCTGTACACAAGATGCCTACGAGAAAGGTGAGGGCAAATACTCCCTGATGCGGGCAGACTTCGTGGAGGCGCGTGCCAATGCTGATAAACAGATCGACCAGATTATTACCGACGATGGTGAGCAGTTGTTGGCTTCCAAGCCCTTTACGGCCAAACTGGTTGTCACCCCCGATTCCGTCTATCGTTGTATTCTATATTATAATAAGGTACGCGATGAGAGGGGCTATGATGTCTTCGAACCGATATCCATTGGTCTGGTGCCATGTCCTAACATTACTCCTATATCAGCACTGAAAAAGGAAATGAAAACCGATCCTGTGAAGTTCGAGAGTGCTTGGTTGAGCAAGACGGGCAAATACCTGAATCTGAGTCTATACCTGATGACAGGTGCGTCAGACAATGATGAGGCTATTCATACAATTCATGTTATTCAGGACACCATTATGACGCATCCGGATGCCACTCGCACTTGCTATCTCCGGCTCTATCACGATCAGGCTGGTGTCCCCGAGTATTATTCTTCACAAGTCTACGCCAGTATCCTGACCTCACAGATTGAGGCTGACTCCGTCCATCTCACGGTAAACACCTACAAAGGCCTCGTTACAAAAACTTTCTCCCTGCGATAGATGGTCTGTTTATCCTATCGTAGCCGTCAGGAATGATGCGTTTCCGAAGATGTAGAGCACGTTTTCGCAGGCGGGCACGAGGATGGTCTCACCCTGACGGATGCTGATACCGTTGATGTTTGCCTCGCCCCAAAGACACATCACCACCACAAACGAGTCGCAGTGGAAATCGACCTGCGAGGCTACTTGTACGACAACACGATGAACAACGAAATGGGGACAGTTGACGAGTTGTGAGATGGGTTTCGTCGAATCGTAACTGCTGCGGTATTCGGGCCACACGCGATAGTCGATGGCATCGCGGGCCTGTTGGATATGCAGTTCACGGGGCTGGCCATGGGCATCCTTTCGTCCGAAGTCGTAGACGCGGTAGGTGATGTCGCTGGTCTCTTGTATTTCAGCCAGGAAGTTGCCGGCACCGATGGCATGCAGACGGCCTGCTGGCAGGAAAAAGAGGTCGCCGTCATGAGCCTCGTGTGTGGCTATCACATCTTGCATGGGGGAATGGGAACTTGACGGCAAACCATCAGGGACTGTTTCGGGAACGGGGGCATTGGCCAGTTGCTCATATTCGTCGGGAGTGATGCTTTTCTTCAAACCGGAATAGATCTTAGCACCCACATCACTCTTGATGATGTACCACATCTCCGTCTTTCCCTGACAACCGTGACGCTCCATGGCTAATTTGTCATCAGGGTGTACCTGCACGCTGAGATCCTGACGTGAGTCGATGAACTTCACCAACAGCGGGAACTGGTTGCCGTATTTCTTATAAACCTTCTGCCCCACCAGCAGACCTTTGTACTTGTCGATAAGTTCTGTCAGTGTCAGGCCTACATCCACGTCATCGATAAGTCCGCGCTCTATGGCGCGGCTCTCGTGACCGGGTACGCCACTGATTTCCCAACTTTCACCGATGTTTGGCTGGGCGGTAAAGATACCCTTAAAAGGTGCAATCTGGTAGCCCCCCCACAGGGTGGTCTTCAGATACGGTTCAAACTTATATGGTTTCATCTTTCTGAGCGATTAGTTGTTACTTTTTTAGATACAGACCGTTGACATCGTGCAGGAATAGTGTTCTCGGATCGTTATAGAATCTGACAAAGTCGTTTGTAGAGGGATGACCTGGGTATGGGGCGTAGTATTGAGAGGGATTCTCATGGTTGTTACGCCATATAAGTACATAACAGACAGGGTGTTTAGCAAGAACTGGGGCTAAGATATTGGACCACCAATCGGTGGTCTTGATACCCTCGTAACCTGTTTCTGTCAAGGCCATTGCCTTGCCGTGTTCCTTGGCAATATCACGGATGATTGTCAACTGCTTATCGAGGGCCTCTGCGTATGCAGCCACTTGCGTGGTGTCGCCCTCTGGTGCATCGCAATAGATGTCTAGGCCCAGCAGGTCGATGATGTCGTCACCAGGATAGTGCTCCATATAGTTTCCATTATCGTTTGACGAATAGGCATAGAGTGCATTTACCACGCCTTTTTCTTTCAGACATTTCACCGTCTTCTTCCATTCGTCCTTGGTGGCATCTGGGAGCCTTAGCACCACGGGTACCCTCACGCCATAAGGCGTTTCCAAAGTGTTTAGAAAATCTGCAACCTTGTCGGCATCCTGATTATCTGGATGCCATGAGAGTGTGATCAGTCCTCCATGATCAAAGTGGTTGATGGCTTCTTTCCTGATACGGTCGAAGGGGACGCCATTGAGATTCTTGTCTTCTCCCAATTCAATATACCCTAAGTCGAAAGAGAGCACTGCGGGCAGATCATTACAGATGCCTTTCACGTCCGACTTTATACCGATAGTGGAATCGTTGGCGTAATCTGCTTCCCATCCAACGCCATAGACAGTGTCATCGTGATGGCCAAACAAATAGACGCTGCTATCTCCCAGCGCTATCAGGTTCGTCAGGAGATTCTCTGTCCGTTGTGTACGTCCACTCTCCGCCAATGGATCATTGGCATTTTGATGATTGCCGCCGCACGAGGCAATAGCCAGTGCGGCGGCAATAAAAAAGGATGTTTTCTTCATGCGCTATTCTGCTGCGGGTGAATGGCTCCAAATGGTGTCGAACCAATAGGTGTCGTCGTTGCTGGTGCAGGCCTTGATCATCATAGGAATGATCTCTGGATCACCAATGTACTCGCCAGTAGCGTGGTTGATATAGCCGTTCTCCTCATCACCACCGGTAGCCTTACCGTTGTTGTCCCATACCATCATGGGAATGCCGGCGAGGTTGGCTGCTCGGCAGAAGAATTCCAGATAGTACTTACGGAAAGCATTGGCACGCTCGGTTGTATGCCATACGCAGCCATACTCACCTAAGTAGCAGGGGATTCCTTTCTCAATGTAAGCCGTGCGCAGTTTGTAGAGTTGCTTTAGGATATATTCCTCATTGGCACCGTCGACAGAATGGCCAGCCTCAGCATTGTGTCCCCAACTGTTTGTGTCAGAGGACACGGGGGCCAGACAGAAGTTGTAGGGATCATAGCAGTGAACGGCCACGATAAGACGATTAGCCGGGTCGTTAGGCAGTACAAGATGAGCAATGGTCTGATCAATATTGGCTGCATAACCGGCAACGGCAATCCAACGAGTAGCGTTGTTACCGCCAGTGCTACGGATGGCATCCACTGCATACTGGTTCCAGGCATTCAGTAGAGCGTTTTCAGCATCTGAACCAGCCCCCCAGTTGTCACCAGCATGAATCTCGTTAAAGCACTCGAAGATGAGTTGGTCGCCATAATTGGCAAAACGGGTGGCCACCTGTTTCCACAGATCAGCGATGATGGTAGAGTCTTTCTTGGCAATCTCGGCATTACCTGCAGCGTTGCCAAGATCAGTCTCGAAACTATCGTGGTGGGTATTCAGGATGACGTTCAGTCCTGCAGCAAGAGCCAGGTCTACTGCACCTGCCACCTCATCGAGATAAGCAGCGCTGATGACGTTGCTGTCGTCCATGTGGTTAGTCCATGTCGCTGGCATACGTACGGTCTTGGCACCGGCAGCAGCCAGTTTCTGGAAAGGTGCTGCGGTGACTTGGCTAATACCGTCCCAGTATCCCCACTGCGTATTAGAGGTGTCAAAGTGGTTACCGAAGTTCCAGCCCCAACCCAGTTTCTGAGTGATGGCTGTTGCCTCATTGCTGCCCAGTTCTTTGACACTCCAGGTGTAATCGATGGCCTGGTCATAAGTCTTGCTCTGAGGCCCGACAATTACACCGGCGGGGATGTGAAGCGCTTGTGTCTTGTTGAAGTCAACATCGGCCGTGATGGTCAGTGTGTTGCTGATACCGACGACCTGCGCTTTCTTCACGGGTTTGCCGTTGAGAGTGATCAGACTGGTATTTTTCGTGGCAAAGCCAATGTTCTTGTCGAATGTTACCGTGATGGTAGCCTCACCATAGAGCAATGGACTATCTGTTGAAGGAGCCGCACTTACGAGAATGGGAGCATCAACCTCAACGATGTCGATCTGGGCATCCGTGTCCTGACAGCCTGTGGCGAGGAACGCCACGGCTGCAAGAGACAATGTATTAATAATATTCTTCAGTTTCATAATCATGATAGTATTTTATTATTCTATAGTAACCTTGGTACAGATGACATTATCACCATTGAGCAGGAACGAACCGCCCCAACCACCAGATGTGGTGATATGCTCATAAATATAATCGGTAACGGTGAATTCGATGGCTCCATTATGTTCAGCCAAATTCCAGTTGCCTGAACTGAAGTCACAGCCCTCAAAGGGGGTGTTGGGATTCCAGTGACCATCGACAATCTGGCAGTTCCATGAAGCGTCGGTTGCTGTGAGATAACAGCGGATAATTGAACCGACCTTCATGCCTGCAGCAAGTAGTTCTGTTCCACCATCGCTAAGGATGTATGGCTGGCCACCCCAGTTATCAGCAACAGCCTCGCCTTCCCAAAGGGTGGTCTCCAGGCTGTTATAGTGAGTAGTGGTAATCTTGTCAATGACAACATTGTCGCCATTCAGCACGAAGACTCCACCCCACCACTGTTGAGTGAATGCAGCGTCAAGCATCGCCTGAGTCACTTCAATGCTGTAATTGCCCTTATTGGCATCAAGGTCGTACTCAGTGAACTTGCCACCTTCCGTGTCGTTGCCAATACTGCAAATGCTTGCATAGGTTGGACCCCAGTGACCCTCAACAAACTGAATCTTCCAGGCTGCTTCAAGAGGAGTGATGTGGAAAGTGATGATGTCGCCTGCAACAACACCGGCATCTGTTAGTTCCTTACCACCATCGGAAAGAACGTATGGCTGGTCTTTCCAGTCATCTGCAACAGCCTGACCTGTCCACAGAACAGTTGTTACTTCAGTGTTGGGGATGAAATCGAAGGTATAGGTAATCTCACCATTAGAAGAGATCAGACGAACCTTAGAGCCTTTCTTGGCAGTGGTTGGAATACCTATGATGAGTTGGTTATTGCTGGTTATTACGTATTGGCATGCCTCACCGTTAATCTCAACACCTGTCAACTTATCACCATTAGCAACTGGCAGCACGAAAGATTCACCGGCTTTCAGTTCGGCATCATCAGCAGGCAGTTCTGTGAAGTAGCAGAATACAGCCTCTTTAATCTGAAGTTCAGCACCTTCGACAGAAGTGCCGTTAGCCAAATTGAATTGTGGCTTACCGGAGGTAGCGGCCATCGGAACGGTGACAGTAATAGTCTTTCCGTTAGCGCTCACTTCAAATTTGTCATCATCGTTCTTGGCTTCACCGAAGGTGATGCTCTTCACCAGGTCAAGGTCGGTACCAGTAATCTTCAGCGGAGAACCGGCACTGGCAGGATTGGTATTGTAAGAAGTGATAGTAGGCTTCACTAGTGTGAAGGCGACCTCAATACGCTGACCGTTGGCCATCACTAATCTCAGGTTACCCTCTGTTGCCTTTTCAGGAACTTCTTTGATAACGACCTTATCGGCATTAACGGTTATGCCTTCGCCAGTAACAGCATCAGTACCATCGAACTCGACAGCGTTGATGAGATCCATGTCCTTACCGCTGATGGTCAGTGACTTACCTGCCTTTACGGGATTAGGAGCAGCCACACATTCGGTCGGTTTCACTGTATTCAACTTACCTACGGGAACTTCCACGCCAGATTTGCAGACGATGATGATATCACCATCAGGTGCATCTGCCGGTAGGGTAAACATGATACCTGTGCCGTCATTGCTAATCTTCAGATCAACAGCACTGACACCACCGATTGTCACATCTTTCGCTAAGTTGAGATATGTACCGGTAACAGTGATCTTCTCACCAGCCTTGGCAGTGATGGTGCCAAGTGGCTCGGCCTTGTCACGACCTTCTAAGGCAGAGATGGTCGGAGAACCAATCATAATAGCCTTTTCTGTCTGGATAATCTGATACTCTACCTTTGACTTGTCGATTGTGGTCAGGTCGGCAGTGTAGAGTTCCAACTTGCCGGTCTTGGCCTCCTCTGGGACGATTACTTCAAGGTAATAGCGGTCATGAGAGACGAAATCGTTTTCACCAATGACGACGTTATCAGCAAATGCTATGGAGTAGATAAGATTCAAATAGTCGCCTTCAATCTTAATGACATCGCCAGGCATGGCTGAAACTGGGAAACTTGTAATCTCAATGCCTTCCTCGTAGTTCACTTCTGTCTTGGTGGTGATGCGCTCGTTGGTCTTTGTCACCAGCGTTATCAGACCCGGCAGAGGACCGTCCTTGGGGACGGTAATACGAATCTCGCTGGGAACGCCTGCCTGAACAACCTGAATATTGGTAATTGGAGCCACACCGGGGATCTCTACCTGTGCAATCTGGTCGAGATTGCTTCCCAGGAAACGTAACTGACCGCCACGCATGACCGGCGACGGGCCGTATACATTCAACGATACACCGCCCTTATACTGGTTGGTGTCCAAATCGTCTTCGCTGCACGCTGTCAGCGATAGCCCCATAAGGGCCACCGCAAACAGGGTGAATAATTTATATATCTTTTTCATTGTCGTTTATTTAATTGATTAGAGATTGGGAACAACACGTATATTGTCATAGCGGAAGATAGGAGTGCAAACTGTTCCAGCAACACCGCCATTGATAGGCCAGATAATGAAGCTGTCGAACGAACTTTCGCTCATTGTCGTACTAACCTTAGTTCCATCATCGTTGTAGACAAAATCTGTAAGAGGAATTGTTACTGTAATCCACTCGTCGCCAGTATCAAATGAACCAGTAGTCTCCCAAGGACGATAGAGGGCGCGTGGCAAGTCAAGACCACCATCGGCACTAGTGTGGATGTAAGTATTGTTCTGCCAAGAGTCGTTTGCGCACTGTAGATTGTTCACAAAGAGAATCTGCATGGCACCTGCCGACCATGGATTTGACTTTGGAATATAGAGTTCCATCTTGAATGACATGTTCTGCCAATCAGAGAAATCCAGGAAGTTGCGCAGAGGGATACCTGGTCCTGAGGTGATACTCATAGGATCGCCATTCCAGTTACCGCACCAGAATGGGAGTTTGAGTTCCTCTATCCATCCACCTTCAGTTTCAGCAGGTCCAACCTGAACATACTTACCATCAATACCATTCTCATCACTATAGGTTGCGGCAATGTTCCAACCCTGTGGTACAACATCTGTAGCGCCGTCGAAGTTCGTGATAAGGTTGCGGCTGTCGTGGAAGTAGAACTTAGACATGCCCTTACCATAGATGGAAGCAACTTCAATCTGTCCTTCCTCAACACCCTCTGGCACTTTGAATACAATCTGTGAATGTGTAATTGATTTGAAGTTCTCGGCAGGAACCTTAATAGTGGTAGAATTGCTGATACTAGTGAAGGTCACTGTTAGAGGCTGGTTGGGGTCGTCAATAAAGTACTGACCAGTAATGACTGCATCCTCTCCAATTCTTGTCCACTCATTCTTCATGGCAGTAACTACTGGTGCGGGGATGACAATGTGGAAATCGTACTCTACCTTCTGACCGTCAGAGGTGTACATGTAGATCTTGTCAGTAACAAGGCCTGGAATTTCGCTGGGCACCTGAACAATCAGGGTGTTCTCAGTAATGTAACTAGTGTTCAGGATGGCCTTCTTGTCATTGAAGTAAATCTCCTTGATGCTGGTCAGATTCTCACCGACGAGGCATATGGTTGCCTGAGGATAAGCCTGGACAAGCAGGGAGTCTGAGGCACTGGCCTTAGCAGGACGAATGTAATGGATGGTAGGAACGCCACCACTCAACTCAAATTCGTCGGGCTGGTCCTTACAAGATTGTAGCGAGAAACTGCAAACTACAGTTACGGCCAGAAGCAGACTGCTAAATATTTTATTGTATTTCATATTTGTTCTTATTTAATAGGTTAGAATGAGATTCCACTTAAGTCATAGTCTTCTGGGGCTTCCATCAACAGCGGGTTGTAGGAGATATCTGCAGAAGGCAGAGGAATGGTAAAACTACGATCTGTGACATTAGGAGCAGCAATAGTATTGTTGTACAAATGCTTAGAAGGGTCTACGGTGAAGGCACCGCTCTCATAATAGGTCTTATAGAGATCGTTCAAAGCATAATACTCATTACGACGCTGACCTTTAATCTCGTCGATGGCTCCCTGAGGATCATAGTAGTAACGACGGACATAATCGTACCAGCGGTCGCCTTCGCAAGCGAGTTCCAGACGACGCTCCTTCCAAATATCCTCCCATGTGAGTGAAGTAGGCATTTCATAACCCTTCACAGAACGGTGGCGTACCTGATAGAAGATGTCGAGGATCTTCGGATCGGTTGTAGATGTGTTAGTGCCCATAGCAGCCTCACAGTAAATCAGATAGACATCGGCCAGGCGCAGTAGATGAGTCCATAGAGCGTAGGCCATACGTCCAGCAGGACTGCCGTAGAAACGGGTGTGGTCGGCGTTGTTGCCGTAAAGGTGTTTGACCTCACAGGCACCAGTAGGACTTTCCCACTGACCAGGACCAGGAGCACCGTTGTCTGCATAACCGCCGTAGCAATACTTCACCATCTCGAAACCGCCGCAGTCAGCCCAGAAATAATCATAATGGTCGCCTACCATCATCAGCGCAGCCTTACGACGGTCGTCCACATTCTGGCGGGTAAGACTCAGAGCATTCTCATTAAAGGCATCCTGCAGATCAACAGAGGGACCACCCCAGCCACCCCAGCAGTCACCGTTTTCATCGAAACCTTCGATGGCAAGGTCACTTTGGAATGAGTTCTGGCAAGTCCAGTGGGCACCCATGGTCCAGGCCCAAGAGATCAATGCCTCGTCACAAACGTTGTTCTCGCCGCGGAAGATGTCAGGATAACTCTCCATCAACTTACGTCCACTATTCTCAATGACATCGAGAGCCAACTCTGCAGCCTTGGCCAGATCGGCACTGTTACGCTGGTGAGCAGTACAAGTGATGTAACTATAAGTACCGGGGTTGTAGGTGGTATTGCTCTCGCTGAAACCTGCCTTCGTCAGGTAAACCTTGGCTAATAGAGCCTTGGCAGCGTACTTGTCGATACGACCAGTCCTGGTTGGATCCTTCTCAGGCAGTAACTCAATCGCTTTCTCCAGCAAGATAATGATGTAGTCATAGACATTGCTGATTTTGGCCTTGTGCAATCCTGTTGACTGCTGAGCATTGATAACTGCCGCAGGATCATGAATAATAGGTACTGCACCAAACGAACGTACCATATAGAAATAAGCCAGAGCCTTCCAGGTCAGACATTCACCCATGGTGGCATTCTTGACTGTTTCACTTGCGCCAGCCGTAGCATTCTTAATATTCGTATAAACGGTAGAGGCGTGGGTGTTGACAGACCATAGTGAAGCACTCATGTTTGCCAAGTCCTGATCTGAACCATCGAGTGTGAAGGTCAGATAGGGTGAACTGCCCCAGTAGTAGTTTCCTGCCATGACCTCACCGACTTTAAAGAAGCCGCGCATAAAATCGTACCAGGGTGAGTTATACAGATAGTTGACACCTGCACGACACTGCGCATCGTTGCTGTAATAGTTAGAGGTGTCATAGCCGTCCTCTGTGGGTCTGTCCAGATAGTCATCACATGATGATAGTGCCAGTCCCATGAAGGCAATACATGCTATTGATTTGAAATTATATAGTTTCATAGTGATACCTTAATTATATATTAGAATGATATGTTAAGACCAAATGAGTAAACAGTAGGTGATGGGTAACGTCCGTTGTCAAGACCATATACATAGCCATTGGTATCTGCGGTAGAAGCACCGACCTCAGGATCATATCCATCATAGCCTGTGATAGTGAACAAGTTCTGGATGTTGCAATATATACGTAAATTGTCTAAATACATTTTGCGAGTCCACTTCTTTGGCAACGTGTAGCCTAAAGTAATATTCTTTAAACGCAAATAACTGCCGTTTTCAACATAACGGTCGCTGATGCGACGGTTATTGTTCGGGTCGTTCAGACGAACAGCAGGCAAACTGTTAGGGTTAACCACCTGTACGTTGTCAATATCATCGTACCAGTTCCATACCATACCAGAGTTGTTGCCAAGATATCCGTTAGAATAGTCCTTGTTGGCATCAATGGGAGTGATGACAGAACGGTTCTTCACAGAAGCGGCCTGATTCTGCCATACACTGTTCATGCCATCGAGTTTCATACGCAGGTAGTTGAAAACCTTGTTACCGTAAGAACCATTGACGAATATGGTCAGGTCGAAATCCTTATAGCGGAAGGTATTGGTCCAACCAAAAGTATATTTAGGCATGGGATTACCAATGTAGGTACGGTCGTTCTCGTCGATGACACCGTCGCTGTTCAAGTCTTTATACTTGATATCACCTACCCATACGGTGTTGGAGCGGTTGAAACCTGCATTGTTGTAGGCTACAGGCTTTGCACTGGTCTGGATATCTTCCAAACTTGTGTATATACCGTCGGTAACATAGCCATAGAACTGGAATAAAGGCTGACCAACGTCACTCTTCGATACGATATCTGTCCACATGCCATAGCCATAGATCGAAGCACTGGCCGTACCGGCTAATTCCTTGAGTTTATTCTTGTTCCAGGAGATTTCAAATTCTGAGTCCCATGAGAAGTCCTTGGTAGAAATGGGGTGTGTGCTAACGGTCAGTTCAAGACCAGTATTCTCAATCTTGCCATAGTTGCCCCAAGGTGCTGCAAGGGCTGAAGAACCATTACCGCTCGTACCCATATATGACGGAAGTTGCATAGGCATAAGCATGTCGTCGGAAATCTTCTTATACCAGTCGACGGTAATGTTAATCTTGTTGTCGAAGAAACCGAGGTCGAGACCAATATTGGTCTGCTCTTGTTTCTCCCAGTGAATCTCGCTGTTAGCGATACGGGCGGGGCGCTGTGACGTTCCAAGACCTGATTCCATGACAGAAAGGTCGGAGGCCCACTTGCCACCACCGATGTTCGAGTTACCCGTCTGTCCCCAGCCGATACGCAGTTTACCGTTGGAGAGCCACTTCTCGGCAAAGTTCTTGATGAAGGCCTCGTTGGAGAAACGCCAGGCACCGGCAAAAGAGTGGAACGAACCCCAGCGCATATCGGGACCGAAGTTCGAACTACCATCGCGACGGAAGGTGTAGGTCAGGAGATAACGGTCATCGAAGTTGTAGGTCTCGCGGGTAAAGAACGATGACATGGCTGCAGAACCAAATCCTGAGCCAATTTGAGCCTCACCGGTTCCCAGCGAAGGATTCTGAATGCTGTTGGCGGGCAGGTCTGTATTGTAGACACTCACATAGTCCCACTTGCTTTCCCAGCACTCTTGACCAACCATGGCCGAGAAACCATGCTTGCCAATCTGTCCGTTATAAGTCAGGTAATTCTTGATTTGGATAAATTGTCCTGTGGTTTTCTGCAGACGTGCTTGGTTCTGGTTCTTAGTCCAGTTACCGAGGTTAACGGTAGGCTCGAATGTAGAAGCACGGTCCCAGTTGAAATTATAACCCAGTTCAGTATGCCAAACCAATCCCTTGTAGAATGTAACATCAGCGAAGATGTTACCATTCAGCAGATTACGCTTGTAACAATAGTCGTTCATCAGAGCCATAGCAACTGGGTTGGGGTTGCTCATACCTTCACGGGATACAGAGGTGTAGCCCCCTTCGATGTCATAGATAGGCTGGTAGGGCGGGGTGGTCAGGGCATAGGTGATGACGCCTTCGTCCTGGTCGGCTTTCAGCAGTTTCTCAGAAGTATGAGAATAGGTTGCGTTCACACCGAGTTTCAGCCAAGGCTTCAGTTGCGCATCCAGATTGATACGGGCGCCATTACGCTTGAAGTACGATCCGATGATAGTACCATCTTGATCCATATAGTTGGCACTGACATAATACTTAATGGCATCTGTACCACCCTGTGCACTCACCTGATGCTGGTGCTGAAGGGCTGTGCGGAAGATGGCATCCTGCCAGTTGGTACCCTTACCTAACAGGCTGGGATCACTCAGGCTCTCATCTTCTTTCGCACTACCTTGGGCTACCATGTCATTATAAAAATCAGCAAACTCACGCAGGTTGAGCATGTCAATGCGCTTCGTTTGGCGTTGCCAGGCAACCATACCATCGTAACTGAATTTTGCTTCACCGCTCTTACCATGTTTGGTGGTAATCAGCACAACACCATTTGCGCCTTGAGCACCGTAAATGGCAGTGGCAGAGGCGTCCTTCAGTATTTCCATAGACACGATGTCATTGGGGTTTATGGTGGAAAGGGGAGACACGGATGAAACAGAGCCATTTCCTAAGCGGTCACCCAGACCCACTGATGCACCAGAGGAATTGCTATTATTCCAAATAACACCATCTATGACGTAGAGAGGTTCTGCACCGGCATTGATGGTCGCCTGACCACGTACACGAATAGAGGTGCTGGAACCAGGGGCACCTGAGGTAGACATGGAGGTCACACCGGCTACACGGCCAGCAAAGGCTTGATCAAGATTGGTGATAATCGAGCCCTTCATCTTCTTTTCGTCCATGGAACTTGTGGCACCAGCCAAATCACTCTTCTTCATCGTACCGTAACCGACGACCACCACTTCGTCAAGCATCTGCTTGTCTTCCTCGATGGTAATCTCATAGTTAGTCTGATTGGCTGTGATCTTTACTTCCTTGTTCAGATAGCCAATGTAAGAAACAACCAGGGTCTGACCTGGGCTGGCGTTCAGCGTGAAGTTTCCGTCAAAATCGGTGGCTACACCGTTCGCAGTTCCTTTCACGACAACACTGGCTCCTATGACGGGACCAGAAGCATCGACTACAGTACCTGTAATCTTCTTTGCCTGCTGCACATCCTGTACGGCGTCAGCGGCATAGGCTTTGGGTGAATAGCATAATCCCAATAAGGAGAATGCACCCACCAACAGCGCTGTTTTCCTAAAAGTTTTGTTCATACGTTAGTTATATAATAAATGTTAGAATTGTTGTACTTAGTTAGAATTTCAGTTGCAAAAGTATGATAATTTGTTGAAACCAAAGCAACTTTTTTTGATTATTGCTGATACTATTTTGCTTTTCCTCCTGTTTTTAACTAAAAAGGGAGGAAAAGTGTCAATAAGTGTAGTTACTACACAGGCGTTTTTAAGGCCGTTTTTGCCTTGAATGTAAACAATACACTTAAAGGAGTCAGCCGAGGAGAATCTGCTCCAGTGTATTGATATCTTCCTCAGTTGTGGCCCAACTGGTGACGAAACGGCAGATAGTATGATGGTGGTCGGTTTGGCCGAAGTGAGAGAACTCCACTTGACGACTCAACCGCTCTGCCTGTTCGTTGTCGATGACGACGAACTGTTGGTTAGTGGGGGAGTCTACATAGAATTCAAAACCTCTTCGTTTGAAGATTTCCTTCATCCTCATGGCCATCTTGATGGCATGTTCGGAAAGTTTGAAATAAAGGTTGTTGCTAAACAGCGCTTCAAACTGCAAACCAATCAGCGCCCCTTTGGCAATCACAGCACCGTGCTGCTTCTGGATGGAGAAGAAATGCTTGTGGGCCTTGCGGTTGGTGAAGACCACCGCCTCACCGCAAAGGGCACCAATCTTCGTGCCGCCAATATAGAACACGTCACAGTGACGGGCTAGATAGGGTAGGGTAATATCGTTCCCCTCTGCCATCAGGCCATAGCCGAGACGGGCACCGTCGATATAGAGGGGAATCTCATAGCGCAGGCAGACCTGATAGATGTCATTAAGTTCCTTGGCAGAGTAGAGCGTACCAAATTCGGTGGGGAAGGTGATATAGACCAATCCTGGATGTACGGCATGATCCTTGTTGCCGTCGTGCATATAGTCGTCAAGGTATTTGTCGAGTGTCCTGGCCTCCATCTTGCCGTCGGTATCTGCAATGGTTATGATCTTGTGTTCCGTGAATTCTACGGCTCCCGCCTCGTGGACATTGATGTGTCCAGAGCCGACGCAGATGACACCCTCGTACTGATAGAGCATTGAGTCAATGGTGGTGGCATTGGTCTGGGTGCCACCAGTCAGGAAGAATATCTGTGCGTCGGGTATGCCGCATGCCTCACGGATGCGAGCCTTGGCGCGTTCGCTGAACTCGTCGAAACCATAAGGAGTCGGCTTGGCATTGTTGTACTTAATCAGGTTGTTGAGCACCTCCGGACAGGCACCGTTGTTGTAGTCACATTCGAATGATATCATCGTTTTGTCTGTTTATTGGTTGCAAAATTACGAAATAATATGTAACAATCAATGTAATCTGTGGCTTTTTTTGTATCTTTGCAGCCAAATTTCATTCAACCACAACGATGATGAGGCGGAAAAGGGTATTGATGATGCTTGGGGCAATGGCTCTGTTGCTGTTGCTCTCTTCTTGGGATGACGGCAAGGATACGCTGATTGGCCCTATACCCACTGAACCGGACTATGCTGATTCATCGCAGTGGTTTATCCGTGACCGAGGCGGAAGGGCTGACCTTTTCTATATTATTTCCACCGAGACGGGCTACCATCTAAAGGATGGCGATACCTGTCATTTTGCCGATACCTATGATGATTATCTACGGGAGTGCATGGCACTTGAGATGCATGCCGTGGATTCTTTCTATTCTGGCGACTGCAACTATTTCTCGCCTTATTACCGTCAGGTGTCCATGCAGTCGTGGGAGTCTGTGGAGGCAACGATGGCACGACTGCCCTTGGCACTGGCAGATGTGCGACGCAGTTGGGAGTATTACATAGCGCATTACAACCAGGGCAGACCCTTTGTGATTGCGGGATACAGCCAAGGGGCACACGCCATGATGGACATTATGCGACGGATGCCGGACAGCATCGCCTCGCGGCTAGTTGCGGCCTATGTTGTCGGCTATAAGGTGACAAAGGAGGATTTGGATTCTTGTCCGCTGATACGACCAGCACATGGGGCGGCGGATACGGGGGTGACCATCTGTTTCAACTCTGTGCGCTCGTCTGAGGACACCATCTCAGTGGTGAGTGGAGGCAACCTGTTGTGCATCAATCCGGTGAACTGGCGGACGGACACGGTTAGCGCACCGTTTGTGGTCGTTGACTATAAGCGTACTGATACGCTGACGGCTCGGTGCGATCCAGAGAGTCATCTGGTATTGGTAGATAATTATCCAGACAATAGTCCGATGCCTATCATTGGCGTGCCGGGTAACTACCACCATCGGGAACTGAAATTCTACTATCCTTATATCTGCCAGAACATCATGGATCGCGTGGCAGCATACTTTGAGAAAAAAGAAGAGTGAGGCGTCTGACCTCACTCTTCATGTATTACAGGCTTTCAAGCATTCGTTTGATGACGACCGAACAACTGATTTCCCGATTGGCGGCCTCAGGGATGACAAGGCTGTTGGGAGATTCGATGACATCATCTGTGACAATCAGATTACGACGGACGGGCAGGCAATGTAAGAACTTGCCGTTGTTGGTCCACGACATGTGCTCTGTATCTACCGTCCACGACATATCCTTCGAAGTGATCTTGCCATAGTCGGCAGGATTCGTCACACCAGGGTTCGACCAGTTCTTGGCATAGATGAAGTCAGCACCTTCAAAGGCTTTCTTCTGATCATATTCCACACGGGCATTGCCGATGAATTTCGGATCGAGTTCGTAACCCTCAGGGTGGGTGATGACGAGGTCGACATTGGCGGCGTTCATCCACTGAGCGAACGAGTTAGGTACGGCTTGCGGTAAGGCGCGGCAGTGCGGGGCCCAGGTGAGTACAACCTTCGGACGTTCTACTGGCTTATGCTCCTCAATCGTGATGAGGTCGGCGAAGGCCTGTAAGGGATGCACGGTGGCGGTCTCCATAGCGAAGACGGGACGGCCGGAATACTTGATAAACTGATTCAGCACCGTTTCTGCATAGTCATACTCACGGTCGGTAAGTCCGGCGAACGAGCGTACACCGATGAGGTCGCAATAGCAGCCCATCACGGGAATGGCTTCCAACAGATGCTCACTCTTGTCGCCGTCCATAATGACGCCGCGTTCGGTCTCTAACTTCCAAGCGCCGGCATTCACATCGAGCACGATCACGTTCATGCCTAAGTTCATCGCGGCCTTCTGGGTGGAGAGGCGGGTGCGGAGGGAATTATTGAAGAAAATCATCATCAGGGTCTTGTTCCGTCCCAGGTGCTGGTATTTGTAGCGGTCGTTCTTAATCTCCTGTGCTTCGGCGAGGGCTTTCTGGAGGTCGCCGATATCTTCTACGTTGATAAAACTTTTCATTTCTGTAATGTTTTTAATGGGGATAATGGGAATTTATGGACGAGTCTGCCCCTCGCCCTCGATGAGCCACTTGTAGGTGCAAATCTCTTCAAGTGCCATCGGGCCACGAGGACCGAGTTTCTGGGTGGAGATACCTATCTCTGCACCGAGGCCGAACTGCGCACCGTCAGTAAACGAAGTCGGAGCGTTCCAGTAGACGCAGGCCGCATCGACATGGGCTTGGAACTTACGGGCCGTCTCCTCATTCATCGTGATGATGGCCTCACTGTGCCCAGAGCCATTTTCGTCGATATGTGTCAGTGCCTCATCGAGCGAAGCAACGGTCTTGATGGCCATCTTGTAGTCCATGAACTCCGTGCCGAAACTCTCGGTGGTGGCATGTTCCAAATAAGGATACTTACCGTAGAGGGTGGCAAAAGCCTGCTCGTCGGCATAGATGATGACGTTCTTCTCGGCCATTATCTCGCAGAGGGTGGACAGGTCGTTTAGGCGACTCTCGTGAATAATGAGGCAGTCCAGTGCATTGCAGACTGAGACACGGCGGGTCTTGGCATTGCTGATGATGGCGCGACCCATTTCCAAGTCGCCGTCCTTATCGAAGTAAGTGTTCACCACGCCGGCTCCCGTCTCAATCACTGGCACGCGGGCGGTATCACGGACAAAGTCGATGAGTTTTCGACCGCCACGCGGGATACAGAGGTCTATATAACCCACGGCATTGAGCATTTCGCCCGTGGCTTCATGGGTGGCAGGCAACAGGGCTACGACATCCTTCGATACACCATACTTTTCCAGTATCTCGTGAATGAGTGCCACCTCTTCGCGGTTAGAGTAGTCGGCATCCTTCCCGCCCTTCAGCACGCAGGCATTACCACTCTTAAAACAGAGCGAAAAGACATCGAATGTCACGTTCGGTCGAGCCTCGTAGATCATGCCGATGACACCGAAGGGTACACTGATGCGACAAAGACGCAGACCGTTGGGCAGTGTTTTCTGCTTCGTGACATGTCCCAGGGGTGTAGGCAGGGTGGCGACATTCCGCATATCGGCAGCAATACCTTCCAAGCGGCTCTCCGTCAGTTGCAGGCGGTCGTAGAGAGGATTGCTCTTCTCCATCTTGGCCAGGTCCTGGGCATTGGCTTCAAGGATTCTCACCTTATTATATATAATAGCATCGGCAACGGCATTTAGTATCTCGTTGCGTTGCTCGTCGCTCAGCAGGGCCAGACTCTTGCTGGCACGCTTTACTTTTTCAAAAGTCTTTTTCAGTTGCATGGTGTAAATTCAGTATGTGGGGTTGATGTGGGTTGATTCATCAAATTGATGAGAATGTTCTCGCGCTCGCCGTTGGCGATGATGACACGGATGCCAGCCTGCGATACCTTAGTGGCAGTGGTGTATTTAGAGTGCATACCACCACGACCGAAGGCACTTTTCTCTTCCTTGATGTATTGCGACAGGTCGGTGCTGGGCTCCACACGGGGAATGATGCGCGATGCAGGATTGTCGGGATGACCGTCGTAGATACCGTCGATATTGGAAAGCAGAATGAGTGTATCGGCCTGCATCATCTGTGCGATGAGACCCGAGAGTTCATCGTTATCGGTGAACATCAACTCGGTGACACTTACGGTGTCGTTTTCATTGACGATGGGCAGCACGTCGTTTTCCAGCATCACCGTCATACAGGCCCGCTGGTTGCGGTACTGCTCGCCGGGTTCAAAGTTCTCCTTCATCGTCAGCACCTGACCGACATGGATGCCGAACTCGCGGAACAAGTCGTAGTAAAGACCT
Organism: Prevotella sp.; assembly: GCA_017518935.1. Taxonomy (GTDB): domain Bacteria; phylum Bacteroidota; class Bacteroidia; order Bacteroidales; family Bacteroidaceae; genus Prevotella. The sequence continues at coordinate 27,358 of JAFWTK010000223.1, read as the reverse complement.
ACGAGTTTGACCTGTCCGACGGCGGAGAATAACTGACGCTGTTCTACGGAGTCAAGCGAGTGGTCTATGGTCAGTTCCCGTCGTCCGCAGGCAACGGCACCTGACGATACGAGAATCACCTCAATATCCTGCCTCCGTAGCCAGGCTACTTGGTCAACTAGTGCTGACATGCGGGTAACATCTAGTTTTCCGTCTGTCCTTGTCAATACGTTCGAACCTATCTTGATTACTATTCTCTTTTTCATTGCGGTAGAAAATTATTCACTATTCACTTATAGAAGTGCTACATCTATGATGTGGTCTATCTCGGGTTGGGAGCCTATCATACCAACGATACTGATGATGTCGAAGCGCACCTCTTGGCCTGTACAATGACTCTTAATATAGTGGTTAATGGCCGATTGCAGACTCTTCCGTTTCTTGTAGTCGATGGCTTCCTCGGGATTACCGAACAGTCGGTTGCGACGAGTCTTTACTTCCACAATTACCAAAGTATTGCCGTCCTTTGCCACAATGTCAAGGTCGTGGTGTCCCGATTTCCAGTCGCGCTCTATAATCTCAAAGCCTTTTTTTTTCAGATAGGTTGCGGCTATGTCCTCGCCCCACTTACCCAGTTCATTATGCGCCGCCATTTTTACCTTTTTACTTTTCTCCCGCGTCTTTTTTCCGGATTTCTACACGGCGGATCTTACCACTGATGGTCTTGGGCAGTTCGTCGACGAACTCGACAATGCGGGGATACTTATAGGGAGCCGTCTCTTTTTTGACGTGTTGCTGTAATTCCTTGATCAGGTCGTCTCCAGCCTTGTCCTTCCACTCCTTGCCGAGCACGACGGTAGCCTTCACCACCATGCCGCGGATATCATCGGGTACACCGGTAATGGCGCATTCCACGACGGCTGGGTGGGTCATGAGTGCACTCTCCACCTCGAACGGGCCAATGCGATAACCTGAGGATTTGATTACATCATCGATACGGCCCTCGAACCAGTAGTAACCATCCTCGTCGCGCCAGGCCATATCGCCTGTATGATAGAGTCCGTCATGCCAGGCCTCGCGGGTCAGTTCGGGATCACGGTAGTATTCCTTGAAGAGTCCGATGGGCTTGCGGTCACCGACGCGCACCACAATCTCGCCTTTCTCACCATCCTCGCAACTGGTTCCGTCGGCGCGGATGAGGTCGATGTCGTACTGTGCATTGGGGATACCCATACTGCCGGGCTTCGGTGTCATCCAAGGGAAGGTGCCGAGGGTCATCGTGGTCTCCGTCTGGCCGAAACCCTCCATGATATTGAGGCCGATTTTCTCTTTGAGTTTGTCGAAGACAGCGGGGTTAAGGGCCTCACCGGCCGTACAGCAGTATTCCAGCGAAGAAAGGTCGTATTTGCTCAGATCCTCTCGTATCATAAAGCGGTAGATGGTCGGGGGCGCGCAAAAACTCGTCACTTTGTACTTCTCCATCTGACGGAGCAGAGTGTCTGCATTGAATTTCTCGTGGTCGAATACGAACACAGTTGCACCGGCAAACCACTGACCATAGAACTTACCCCAGACGGCTTTGCCCCAGCCGGTATCAGCCACTGTTAGATGGAGCGAGCCCTCGTGGAGATTGTGCCAGAAGACACCCGTTGACAAATGTCCCATGGCGTATAGATAATCGTGAGCCACCATCTTCGGTTCACCGCTTGTACCAGAAGTGAAATACATCAGCATGGTATCGTCGTTGGTATTGACGAAGGCGGGACGTACGAACTTCGGCGTCTGTTTCCATTCCGTCTGCCAGTCATGGAATCCCTCGGGGATGGGCTTACCGTGGTCGGTGATGGCGATATACTGTTTCACCGTCGGACTCTCAGACATGGCCGCCTGAATCTGACTCACTACGTAGGAATCATCCACGCAGATGATTGCCTTCACGCTCGCACGTGTATTCCTATAAACTATATCATGTTTCGTCAGCATATGTGTGGCAGGAATCACGATGGCACCAATCTTACAGAGGGCGAGCATTACGACCCACCACTCATAGCGGCGTTTCAAGATGAGCATCACCGGGTCGTTCTTACCGATGCCTAATGTCTGCAAATACGAGGCAGCCTGATCTGTCTGCTCTTTCAGTTCGGCAAAGGTTGTACGGATCTCTTCACCTTGGTCGTTGGTCCAAAGGATGGCAAGACCTTCTGGTTTCTCCTCGGCCCATACATCCATCACATCATAGGCGAAATTGAAGTTCTCTGGGATGATGAACTCTAAGTTCTTATTGTAATCCTCGACAGATGTAAATGTCGTCTGTTTCAAAAATCTCTCAATCATATAAGTCTAGTCTATTCTACTGTAAATGCAAGGAATTTCACGGGCTTGTCGCCGACGGCGAGCATGCCGTGGGGCTTGGTGGAGTCGAAATAGATCGAATCGCCCTCGTCGAGCACAATCGTCTTGCCGCCGATATACAGTTCCATCTTGCCTTCGAGCACAAGGTTGAATTCCTGGCCCGGGTGCGAGTTCTTGTAGATCGTACGCACACCGGGTTTCGGCTCTACGGTGACGATGAATACATCGGCCTTGTGGCCTACGAATCCGCCCACCAGACTCTGATATTTGTAGGCCTTTGTGCGTTCTATCGACATGCCCTGGCCTTTGCGCGTCACGTAGTACGACTTCATGTGCGGCGACTCGGCAAAAATCAGTTCTTCGGTCGATACACCGTACTTGCGGGCTATCTTCATCAGGTTGGAGATGGTGATGTCCAGTTCGCCGGCCTCTATTTTCTCATATTTCTCTGCGTCGATGCCGATGGTATCGGCCATTTCGCTCACGGGGATGTCGAGCACATCGCGCAATCCGCGCAGACGTTCACCTATTTGTCTTAATTGTTCGTCCATATTCTTCTATGTTAATTCTTATTTCGCTCCTGCCTTGAGTCCTCTGATAACTGCCGAGGTAAAACCTGCATGCTCCATCTCGTTGAGACCCTTGATAGTTACACCACCAGGTGTCGTCACCAAATCAATGGCTGCCTCAGGATGCAAACCGCTGGCCTCAAGTAGTTCTACAGCGCCTTTCATCGTCTGCATGACGATGGATTTGGCATCATCAGCCTTGAAGCCTAGTTCCACACCGCCCTCGGAGGCTGCACGGATATAACGCATGGCATAGGCGATGCCGCAAGAGGCGAGGGTAGTGCCTGCTGCCAAGTGCTGCTCGTCGGTGATGAGCGTATTGCCCATCTCGTCGAAGATGCCTTTTACCAGTTCTGTATGGTGCTGTGCAACAGCACCACACGGTACGATGAAAGTCATCGATGCCATCTCAGCGATGGCGATATTCGGTATCACTAAGAACAGCGGCGGGCAGTTCTCTCCCAACCATTCCTTGATGCTGGTCGACGGCACGCCTGCTGCTATCACAATCAGAATCTGCTTCTTGGGATCTAGTTCTGGCTTAATGTCTTTTAGCACGCTCTCCACGAGCCATGGCTTGACCACTACACAGACGATATCTGCACTGTCGGCGGCCAACTTATTATCCGTTGTCACACAGACCCCCGTCTTTGTAAATTTCTCTACAACCGCCTGCGACGGATCGCTCACGGTGATATCTTCGTTTCTGAACTGCTGGCCTTTGATGAGGCCTTCTACAGTGGCACCGCCCATAGCACCGGCGCCTATCACAGATATTTTCATATTCTTTAATCTTCCTCTTCTGGTTGTACTCTAATCAGTCTTTCTATGAAATCATCAGCCTCTGCTTTTGTGAGACAAAGGGGCGGCAACAGACGCAGTATATTTTGTCCGGCACAGCCCGTAAAGCAGTGCTCATGCTTGATGAGCGGTTTTCGTACCATCTTGTGTGGCATATCCAACTCAATACCAATCATCAGTCCGCGACCGCGCACCTCCTTGATGTGCGAACTGCCGATGCCGCGTATGCCGTCCATCAGGTAGTCGCCTATTACGCGAGCATTCTCCACTAGCCCTTCCTCCTCAAACACGTCGAGCACAGCCAGTGCTGCCGCACAGGCGAGGTGATTGCCACCGAAGGTTGTGCCTAATTGTCCGTAGACGGGCTCAAACTCAGGAGAGATTAGCACGGCACCCATGGGGAATCCATTGGCGATACCCTTGGCCACGGTGATGATATCTGGCTTGATGCCAAGCCACTGGTGGGCGAAAAACTTACCGCTTCGGCCATAGCCGCACTGGATTTCGTCGCAAATCAGCACGGCACCATAACGCTTACAGGCGTATGCCAGTCCTTGTGCAAACTCAGGTGTAGCCATCTGGATGCCGCCTACACCCTGGATGCATTCTAAAATGACAGCAGCCACGCCGCCCTTTGACAGTTCCCGTACCCACGGCTCCAAGTCGTTCAGCGGCAGGAAGCGCGTGTGGTGGTTATCGTTGATGGGGGCTATGATTTTCGGATTGTTCGTCACTTCGACGGCGAGTGAGGTACGGCCGTGGAAGGCTTTCTCACAGGAGAGCACGCGGGTGTTACCCGTCTTGAAGGATGCCAGTTTCAAGGCGTTCTCGTTCGCCTCGGCACCGCTGTTAATCAGGAAGAGTTGGTAGTCGTCGTAGCCAGAAATCTTCCCCAATCGCTCTGCCAGTTGCACCTGCAACTTGTTGATCACCGAGTTCGAGTAGAAAGCAATCTTCCCGAGTTGTTCCGTCACCTTTTCAATATAGTGTGGGTGGGAGTGTCCGATGCTGATGACGGCATGACCGCCATAGAGGTCTAGATATTCCTGACCCTTGTCATCCCACACTTTACATCCCTTGCCTTTGACGATATTTACGTCGAAAAGGGGATAAACGTCGAATAGTTTCATATCGTTTAGTCTTATAATCGGATGCAAAGTTACTGCAAATATCCGACAAACCGCAATAATCTCACGTCTTTTTGCATAAAAATGTCAATTGCACGCGGTAAAACGCATGCAATTGACATATTCTTACATTGTCGCATGTGATAGCAGCGACAATGTAGTTAGAAAGATAAGTATTACATACCTATTTGTCCGTTCCACTGGAGATACCAGTTGCGTTCGTCGGTGAGGTCTTTCTTGATCTCACTACGCATGATTCCGATGTTCTCCTTGCCGCGGCGGCCATAAATCTGACGGGCCAAGAAGTCTCCAGGATTGGGCTGGCGGAAAGCAAAACGCATGATGTCGTAGAAGCGGGTTCCTTCGAAGGCCAGTTCCAAACCACACTCGTTGAGCAGCAGACTATCGACGAAGGCTTGCTGCTTTTGGGTCAGTTCTGGCGTGTCTTTTGGAATAGGAATGATGATGGGATCCCCATTCTCGTCATACTCAACCTCTGGAAGAGGATTGTCTAGCAGTTGATAGTATTCGTTAAATGGTGTCCAGCCAGAGCCGCGGGTATGGATGCCAAGAGTGTTGTGGTTATCCTCAGTGCGATTGGTTGCCAACTCATCGACGGTGTAGATGCCGTATCTCTCCCTTGGGAAACTGAGACGGCTAATCCATGTAGAGTCGCTTTGTGAACAATAAGGAAGAACATATTGTCTTATGACATCATTGTTAAGACCTGTTGAAAGCATACTGAAGGCTGCACGTGGGAATCCTGCACCATTCAGGGCTTCGGCTAATCGCAGATAGAGCATCTGGCGGCGATAAATATGGACGTTCTGGGACGTATATTTATCATTGTAACACGTCTCAATGCGTTCGCCTGACAAACGGTCGGTTGTGACACCTTCACTATAATACTGATACAATCGCAAATCACCCGACATGAAATTGGGCAGTTCTGAAGGTGCATAATAGAAGGTGGTTCCGTTTGTTCCCACACAGCAATGGATTTGACTACTTGACAAATCGAACATATTGGTCGAAGGTACGATGCTGGCACGGTAGTCGTTATCCATTTGTGAGTTGAAGAGATTACGCAGTTCGCTATAATGACCTTCTGCTGGGATAGAGTCACCAGCAATCATGGTGATAATCTCAGCGTTGGTACCTGTAGTCTCTGAGGTGAGGCTTCCTGAACTAATACTGCGTTCTGGCCTGTTCCAGTCTCCAGAACCTGGTGCCCATGTATAAAGGCCTAAGCCAATGGGATAAGATGAGTTGTTACCATTACGTTCATTAATGTATTTGTAATAGCGCATGGCTGCCTCACGGTAGGTGGCTTGATTATTTGTCTTACTTGCTAACCACAGGTTCAGGTCACCGAGTACGATGTTGAGCGGGAAGTAGAATAGGCGTGAGGCATTGTTGCGGATAGTTCCATATTCGGGATATTCGTTGCCCCAACGGTCGGTCAGTGGTGCAAGATCCTGAATGAAATACTCACATACAGCCTGAAGGTCATACTTTGGGAAGTTCTTTTCAGCATCGGCCTTATTGAGAATAGGATCAGTAACGAACGGGACGCTGCCGTAATTGAGTACCAGTTGCAGATAGGTCCAGGCGCGGATGCTTTTTACAGCCGCATACTCTCTCATGAAGACATACTCATTACGGTTATTCTTCATGACAGTATCAACATTTGCGATAAAGTAATTGCAGTTGTTAATGATGGCGTAGTAGTCGCGCGGCTGGTTGTAGCGGTTGTCATCCCCGATATTGAACAGAGCCACGTCGCGAAGGTCGCTATTGGCTGCATTGGTAATATCGACAAGGTCGCCGCGTACTTCTCCAAGCAGGATGGTGCGGTCGGCAATGGACTGCAGTTTGTTGAGGATACCAATGACACTGTAAATGGTGTCTGTCGGATTATCCAGTTTATTATTTTCGGTAAAGACAACGTGCTCTGACTGCTGGTCGAAGAAATCGGAGCATGAGGCCATGCCGCAGACTGCGCAGATTGCGAAGATGAATTTAAATATCTTAGTAATCATAATTATTAATTCTAAATTATTAATCCTTAATTACAACTTAATCTTGATTCCTGCTACGAAAGAACGACTCTGACTGAGTTGGCCGACATCAATACCCTGACCGATGACACTGGAGGTCATTGTGAATTCAGGATCACTGCCAAGATACTTCGTTAGAGTAAATACATTATTGGCCTGAATCCAGAATTGCAGACCCTGCAGGTACTCGTTCTGGAGCGGTAGGTCATAACTCAGGGTAACGCTCTTCAGGCGCAGATAACTACCGTCTTCAATCCAACGGTCGCTAAAGCGGGAGTTGCCCATAGGATCCTGGAATGTAATCTGTGGAATGTCGGTCTGCTGACCTTCAACCTGCCAGCGACGGATAAGGGCTGTTGTCTGATTCATGAAGCGGTTACCGCCTTCCAGTTGTGAACGTTGATAATTATAGACATCATTGCCTAAAGAGTAGTTGAAACGGAAATCCAATTTCAAGTGCTTATAGGTAACGGCTGTAAAGATGTTACCGTAGATGTCGGGGTTTGGATCACCAATGAACGTACGGTCTGCCTCGGTAATCTGATGGTCTCCGTTCAGGTCGGCAAAATGAATGTCACCAGCCTTAAAATAGGTGCGGTCGATACCATTCTCTCCGAGGATATAGAGACCGGCAGCCTCTGCCTCTTCAGTCTTGGAGAAGACACCAAGCGACTTAAAACCGTAGAAGAGGTTGGCAGCCTGCCCCACCTGAGTACGGATGGTGGCACCATAGACCTCGTTGTCAATGAAGGTCTGGCCTTCGGGCAGTTGGGTAATCTCATTCTTGTAATGACCTACACTACCACCCACTTCCCATTGCAGATTCTTGAGTGCGAGTACCTTGAGTCCTACCGAAACGTCGAAGCCCTGGTTCTTCAGTTTTCCGTCGTTTGTCCAGTTTTCACTAAGACCGCTGAGGAATCCCAAAGACTGACTAGTCAGCAAGTTATCGGTATTGGAACGGAAATAGTTTGCACTGAGACTTAAACGGTTGTTGAACAAGTTCGTTTCTAAGCCGATATTGAAGCGGCGCGTTGTCTCCCACTGGATTTCTGAGTTGCCGATACCTGCGAATGTCAGACCTGAGATCGTGTTAAGGAACTGTGAGGCACTGAAGAAACTACGGGCGGCATAGTAGTCGATATCATCGTTACCGCTAACATCGAAGCCGGCAGTAATACGCAGGTAGTTGATAGGATAAACTTTGGCCATCCAGGACTCGTTGCTAATGACCCATGAAACCTGCACACCGGGGAAAACACCCCAGGCAGCGTCGAACATACGGAAATTTCCACCGTCACGTCCGAAGCGTGAGGATCCTTCTACCGTCAGATTGGCTTGCAGGAAATAGCGGTTCATATAGTTGTACTCTCCTTGAGCATACCAGGCTAACGAATTCCAGTTGTCACTGGTACCAAAGTCGTTGGTGTTTGCCAGGCTCGACTTCATGAATGGCTGTTTATCGTTACCGGTGTTGTATCCTAACATGGAGGTCATTGAATATGACTCCCAGTTGATGCGTGCACCGCCGAAAAGGTGAACGAAGTGGGCATTGTAGCGGTTGCTCCAGTCGAGGCGAGTGTCACTCATGACGGAGTTCTGCTTGGAAGCCAGAGAACGTACTTCGTTGTCGCGGTAGGCACCGATACTGCTAACATAGTAACTCGGTGTTCCGCTAACAGGAATATAGAAGATTTCGTTAGTGTTGACCAGATTATAACTGAAGTGCTCGGAGATCGTCAGATTATGGCTCAGCCTGTATGAGGGGGTTACCGTCAGGTTCAGCATGGAGTTCTCCAAGCGGTTCTTGTTCTCGGCCTCACTATATTCGTTGATGGCCGCAGGGTTACCCAACTGCCAGTTATAATTCTTATAGTTGGCTAATGCCTCGGAAAGGTATGACTCTTCATCGATGTCATAGTGGGTCTTTGATAACTCTCCGCGGCCGAAACTATAGGGGCTGAGGAAGGGGCTCTTGGCGTACGCTAAGAATCCTGGGGCCGTCGGCGTACCTTCATCGTATGTGGCAGGCGCACCATCATTTCGTATGTTACGGGTGATATTACCGAAAGAAGCATCGAAGCGGATCTTAAAGCGCTCGCTGAGTGAGATGTCGGTATTGAAACGGATGTTCAGACGGTCCATGTCATTGTATCTCAGCGTGCTCTGCTGGTTGACGTAGCCGACAGAAAGGCTATAGTTGGCTACAGCATCACCACCTTCGACATTGATACCATAGTTCTGTGTCATGGCTGTATGATACACATAATCCTTCCAGTCTGTGTTCTGATGGTACTGTTTATAATAATAGTAGCCAGGATCCTCATTGAGGAACTTGAAGGTACGGTTGCGGGTGTTTGTGGTCTTCAAGAGTTCCGAAGCATAACTGCGGTACTGTCCTGCATCCATCATAGAGAGATATTTCGGTTGAAGGCTGACTCCTACTGAGGCGTTGGCCGTGATTCGGGTGGCCATCGATTTGTTGCGTTTGGTCTGGACGAAAATAACACCATTGGCACCCTTGGCACCATAGAGAGCCGTTCCATTGCGCATGACGGTCACTTTCTCAATATCCGACGGATTGATGGTCGAAAGGATGTCGTTGAAGAACCCCTCATGTAGCATCGTGCGACCATACTGCTGGTCGATGATGACGTCGTCGACGATGACCAATGGCTGAGCGTTGACATTCAGGGAGTTCAGTCCCTGTACGAACATCACATTGCCGATACCTGGCGTACCGTTTCGGGTTACGCTGTAGACTTGGGCACCTAGATGCTTCTGAACCTCGTCCTTGATGTTGACGGAGTTGGTGTAAGCAAAATCCTTGGTGCTGTAGTCGCCACGCACATTAATCTGCTTCTCGTATTCTGCAGAGAAGGCCACCGGATAGAGTCTTACTTCACGCTGATCCTCTTGGTTTAATAGTCCCAGACGTACAGGATTGAAGTCTGGCATATTGATATAGACTGACGTGGTAAAAGTGGGAACATCTAACTTGTAGAAGCCGTTTTCCTCAGTGAGCGTACTATAGCCTTCTACATCGTCGGCACTGACAATCGTACCTGCGATAGGCTGCCCTGTAGTGGCATTCAAAACACGTCCGCAGATGGTTCTCGTGGGATACTGCTTGTACTTGGGCTTCAACTTGCGGGCAAGGGTCTCGATGAGGTCCTCAGACTCAGTGTCCTCGTCCTGGGCTGTGATGCTTAACGGGAAAGTCATCAGCAGTGTAAGTCCTAATATAATGATTTTTTTCATATCCTTACAGTTATTATATTCATACTATAACATTATTTCTTCAACCTGTAGTAGATGTCGCCATCACCATGAGGCTCTATGGTAAAACGTTCTTCATCAACTGTGGCGATACCGTGAGGCACAAGCATGATGCAGTCAATCCTCATCGTTTTGGTCCATGTAGTTCCTTTTCTGGCCACGTTGGTTGCTACAGTCAGCGTTACCTGTGGCTCAGCCTCTACTAAGCCCCATGAACTGCATGGGAATTTAAAGTCTTCTGCAAGCAGTATATAGCCCATCTCGTCAGGATTTGTAGTTATTTTGTCCCCAAGAACTTGATTCTTCGAATTACCGTCTTGATCATGATAACTCAGGGTGCACTTCAGTTGGGTTGGGCGACGCTGGGCCTCGGTGGCATTACTATCATTGGCGAGTGCGGGAGCGGTGACAAGATAGATGTCATAACCGATGTTGGAAAGTACATCCATAATATTGAAAGTCACTGCGTGTTGGATTTTACCCTCATTGGTGGCTTCTTCAAATTCCACAAATGCATCTCCCCACACTTTACCATAGTATGAGTTATTGTTGAGGATACGACGAGTAATTGGTGTAACACTTCCCACCTCTTCATTTGTTTTAGAATCTGTAAACTTACTTATCTCTTTGATGCTGCCTCGATCCTCTGCCTCGACGATAATACATTGGTAGAAGGTGTTCAGTTTGTTAATTCGCCAGTTGTTTGTTTTCATCACCTGACCATTGGTGCACTGGATATTCTCGGTACCATTGAAGATACCTTCTTGGCCAAACGGTTTCTGTGTGTTGGTGGCAGAAATACCTCCATATTGATAATAGTGGAAGTTGTTGCTACCCCACATACGTTGGCGATTGACGTATGAATATGATGCATTTGTAGAACGGGCGGAGTCCGTCAAGTGCGTATCTGTATTGAGTGTCCGGCTGAAGATGGTTCCTCTCATGATGGCCAGACGGGGAGATGTGTACATCATGGAATCACGGAATCTTACTTGATTGTCATAATTGAAATAGGGCTGGTATTCGTCAAGCAACTTCTTCCATTCTGTATTCGTAGGTGCAACCATCCAATAGGTGCTATCCTCTTCGTTCAGTTCTGCATCGAGGAAGTTGAAAAGATCATTTCGCTGTACAAAGACGGAGTCAAGATAGAAGGTCTTTCCGTCGATGATTCCGCCGGCAATGCTTCGCCCAGGAATAAACTCATGGTGATAGAAGTGATTGCTGTAAAAGAAATTGCTCACGCTGTCAAGATCAGCATCCTTACGCAGATACTCGAAGATATTAGTAGCAAAATCTGCTTTCCCATCAATAGTGAAAAGAATACCATTACTATAGAGTTCGTTTTTCGTCAAGATAGGATTGTTTCCAAACGAAGTGGTTGTCAGTTTGGTCCTCTTGCCATTCATCATCAAGAGTGAGTCGCTACTGGCCTCATAGATGGAGTGGTTATACATAGCAATATGGTTATGTATAAACTCCTTAATGACAGTATTGTCTTCTTCGTTCACCTTGCCTTTCTCTGCGTTATAGGCCGCAATCAGTTCGTCGGCTTCTTGTGCGGAGAAATGTTCGTTGGTAGGGGCGAAGACTGTAAACACCTGGCTACTGGAAAGTGACTTGTCAAAATCGCATCCCTTAATCACCTTGGCAAAGTTGCTCAGGTTACTGTTTTGCGAGATGCCTTCCCAGAGCGTATAGTCTTTCATATCCTTGCCTTTATTTTCAAAGTGGTCGTTCCATGTGTCGGAGCAGGCCGCAAAGGTGATGACTGCCAATGCCAGTCCCAACACCTTATTATATATATTAGAAGTAATCATATTTTCTAATTTATAATTTCTAATTACTAATTCTTAGAGGTCGTCTTCTATATCACCCTCGCCATCAGTGCCAAAGACACTCTTTGGTACCAGTTCAAGGAAGTCGAGTGCAAACTCGTTTTTGTTACCTTGTGATCCGTAGGAGGCTACCCTAAGTCTCATATAATGATCCTTGGTAGAATCAAGATACGTCTGGCTGATAACACGACGTATACAAATCTTGGACACGCAATCCCAGCCGACGTTACCACTATTACCATCATTACGGAAGATAGTGCGCGGATATGTATAGACACCGAGGTTCTTTAGTTCTTTCTGGTATTCGGCTTTATCCTCATCTGACAAACCGTCGTATGTGCTGATACTTGTGATATAATCATCTTCGCCGATGTAGTAGTCTGTGGCAAGATCCCAGGTCATGTCAAGAGGAATACCTTGTGGTACGTCGTCAATGTAAATTTGAGCGACACCACGAGTTGATTGGGCTGTGAAGCCCAGACGAATCTGCCATTCACCGTCGAACGGAACAGGCGGCAGGCGGAACGAGAAGTCATAATCTCCATAAAGGTCAAATTCATCCCACATGTAGATATCTGCTAATGCCCGAGGTCTTACCCATAAGAATTTGCAGTTAGTGAATTTCACACCGTCAAGATACCCCTCTGGGAACTGCCAGTTGCGGCCGTATTTCTCTTCATTACTATCCCACTGCCTCGGGTCTCCTAATATGCGAAGATTATTCGTGATAAATTCTGGGAATATGGTGTTGAAGTCCATACGGATACGCTGATTGTGTATTCTTTCTTTGACATCTATATTGAAGGCTACGATGTCATCAACATAAAAGTAGTGACCATTGATTCCATCATGTTTATAGCCATCATTATCCGTAGGATCAATGCGCTGGCCCAGGAATTGCTCCTTTTCATCATAACGTCGGTTGATATAATAATCGCCGGACTTACACCCGCCCAGATATTTAGCAACGGTAATCCTATCAACCTTAATCATCTTGTGAGGAAGGAGAGTGTAATGCCAGTCACTGGGATTAATACGGGTCTCATCAATACTGATTGCACCGGTGAACTTTTCCGACATGACGGTTGAAGGAACGTCCAATGGCGTTAGGTCATCTGGACCAGCAGCAATCATGTTCAGAATGTGGTACTGGATGAAACGGCGCAGTGGGTTGACACTATCCGTAAGATTCTCAAAACTATGGCCTGGGGCGCTGATATCCTGTGGATAGACTTTATCATAGATTTCACAGGCCTTGTCGTAGAGCCCCTTGATATCTTTTATCCCGTATTTCGCCTCTAATAATGAGTCTGTCTCAACAAAGAATGTGTAGCCGTATTTCTTGGTGTCAGGAACTTCATACCTCTTTTTATTTGATTCAGAAGCGCCTGTGGTAGTGTAATAATCCTCATACTTCTTAGGATCATAATTTTCATCCTCCACCAGCATCACATCGTTAATGACACCTGTAGATACTAAGGCTTTATAGAATATACTGATCTTAGGATTCTCTCGTATAATGTCTGCGATGTAACTGTTCGATTTTTCAACAACCATATCTATAGGCTGCATGACACCGTTCTCTACCGAATCATCCTTTAGATCGAATTTGATGTGTGCCATTCCTTCAAGAACAATGACTGCATTGCTGTCGTTGTCGAAACCAGGTTCAGTTCCCAAATAGCGGTTCATCATGTTCACCGTCGGCAACTTGTGTCCGATCATATCGTATGTGGTGTACATATAAGATACCAGATGTGTACGCGCAATGGTATCACAGTCAGCATCGCTCAACTGGGAAACACTACTGAGGCCACGACCCCGAAGGAATTTGTCCACAGCGTCATTTGACGGCGCGAAGCAAGTGTAATGTCCATAAGAGGCAAGGAGGCTCATCAGACCAGCCCTTTCTACAATCTCAGTAAACTCACTGTATTCCTCCGGACGATTTTTTAACCAGTCACTCATCATCTCACCTGTAAAGGTGTAGAAATACTCGCTGTCAGGCTCGTCTGAGCAACTGGTCAGTATCAGTGTATTGAGGGGAGTTAGCATTGCTATGAGCAATCCTCCCAGAAATCCTTTGAATATATTATTACGTCTCATATTGTTCATTATTTTTTAGTCGTCTTTTCGTAACTATCGTTTTCACCGCTGCCGAAGGCTGGATTCTGCACTAGATTCAGATTGACCTTCATCTCATCGAGATTATAGGGCCAATAGATGGCATCCATCTTGGTTAGGTGGTTACCGATCAATCCTTGGCCAATCGTTGCTTTTGCCAGTGCGGCCGCTTTCAATGTTGAAGTGTTACCAGTACGCTGTGAGAGGCGGACGAGATCAAACCATCGCTTGCCTTCGAACATCAGTTCACGCTGGCGCTCTTGGAGGACTAAAGTCTCCATATCGCTCTTACTAACGTATTCATTCCTAAGAAGTGTGTCTACGAGTTGGTTTTCACAGACGGCCCGTTTGTTGACAGCATTGACGAGTGTAAAGGCTCTGTCTAAAACAGACTTGTTAAACTCGTTGGTTTCTTGGTCATCGCCTTCACGAACCATCTGTGTAAGGGCTTCGGCCTTTAGAAGCATGATATCCGTTAGGCGATAGATAATCCAGTTAGACCCATTTTGGTTCTGCGAGTAACGTGAATCGTAGGTTATTCTTGGAGTTGTACCATATCCACTAAATTGCTCTCCTGTTTGAGAAGCATCGATATCAATCGTTGTTGTTGTATATTTGTAGATGGCCTGGTCTTCCAGATGGCAGTTGTAATACATGCGGGAATCGCGTTTTTTGTTGCGATCTGCAAAAACTTTCCGATCCGAAGTCTTTTGGATATCACTGAAGATGTAGTCAGAAGGTGCCACCAAGCCGATAGCAGCGTTAGAGTTACCGTAGAAGGAGTTGACGGCACCATTGGCAAGCATACCGTTATCCCCTGGATTGTCGTCGAAAACCAATTGGAAGATAATCTCTTGATTTATTTCATCCACATTGCCTCTATCTCTGCCGAACAAAGTGGTATATGCATCACCAAAAAAACTGTTTGAAGTAGAGTTGGAAACCAAGGGGAAACCATTAAAACGCTCGTCCGTATCTTCTTTGGAGAAGGAACTGGAACGCTTTTGGCGGTTCTCCTCAGCAATGGCCTTTTTCGACTCTATAACCAAGTCGGCATAGCGGACACATTTCTCATAGTCCTTCTTCCAGAGGTAGAGTTCGCAAAGCAGGGCATGGATAGCATCCTGCGTGATGCGTCCAGTCTGGTAGAGTTCCTTTGTCTCTGGATAGCGCTTGATGGCTTGGTTCTGTACTCCTTCCAAGTCGTATATCAATGAATCAAGTACGTCATCAAACTTGGTGGCGGGCAGGTCCATCTTCTGACTATCATCGATGTAGGCCTCTCTTGAGAAAGGCACGTCGCGGAAAGCACGGATCAGATAGAAATAGCAGAGACTGCGGAGTGCCACCATTTCAGCGATGTTTGCCTGTAATTCACTCTCCGTATAGGCGGGGTCGTCGGCGGCCACGCCGGGGGCATACTTAATGACCGTATTACAACGGTTGATGACGGTGTAGAATCCTCCCCAATTGGTGTAGGTGTTCTTGGCATCGATATTCTCCTTCAGAACTTTCTCAAGGCTTCCGTCTGAAGTAATGTTGGTGCCGGGGCCGATATTGTCACTGCGGAACTCCCCCCAAACCATCATGCGTTTGATGACTCCTTCTGCCTGCAAGCCTGTATAACAGCCTGCAATGACGGCATCCACATCGGCTTTTTCATTCCAGAACTGCTCCAGGATAATTTCATTCTGAGGTTTGATCTCCAAAAAATCTGTGCAGGAAGAGAGACCGCAGATTGCGCTGAAGGCGCATACTATATAATAATGTATTCTTTTCATATTCGTATCTTTTTAGAACTCAACAGTGATACCTAAAGTGTAAGAACGCGAGCGTGGAGTCTGTGCGCTGTCGATAGCGGGAGAGTAACCGCCGCTTGAGATGTCCGGGTCAACACCAGAGTATTTCGTGAGGACAAATGGGTTGTTGGCACTCAAATACAGACTGATACGGTTGACACCAAGTGCCTGTGCGTATTTCCTACGGATGTTGTAGTTCAGTTGTGCATAACCCATACGCAGATAAGAACCGTCTTCTACAAAGCGGTCGCTAATCAGCGTGTTATAGTTTGAGTTGCTGCCGTACATGGCACGTGGGATTGACGTAATGTCGCCTTCCTTACGCCAGCGGTAGTTCACGGCCTGACTCTGATTGTCGTTACCAGTCATGGCTTCGGCGTGCAGACGGGCCCTGTTGATAATCTTATTGCCAAAACGGTAGGTGAACTGGGTGCTCAGACGCCAGTCGCCATAGGTGAAGGAGAATCCAAAGCCACCCGTTAACTTAGGCAGTGAAGAACCAAGATAGACGATGTCGAGTGCGTTGATTTGACCGTCATGGTTGACATCCTCATAGATTGCATCACCACCGTTGAAACGGTAGTTTCGGCCCGTGGCATCGTTGGTGTAGTTGAACATCATGCGGACGGGGTCACCCTTACCGTCAACGATAAGGTTTCCGTCGGCACCGATGGCAACAGGTGCGGTCTTTCCTTCTGCGAGAAACTGGGTGCGCTCTTCAGGCGTCATGCGTTTAAAGGTAGAATAGTTGTACTGATAAACGCCCTTGTAGCGGAATCCATAGATGGCTCCTAACGGGTTATGTAACTGTACACGTTGCAAGGTCTCGTCGTTCGAGAAACCAAAGACGGTGTTATAATTGTCCAGTGTCAGTTCGTCGAGTTCCAGCAACTCATTGCGGTTGTTACCGAAGTTGGCGTTCACATCTACCCAGAATTTCTTACCGACGGTAATGACGCGATTGGAACTGATATGGAACTCCCAACCGGTATTACGCATCTTACCCAGATTTGTGTAGGCCACATTCTCATATCCTGTGTTGGAGGGAATACGGTAGTTAGACAACAGCATGTCTTTTGTCGTCTGTGAGTAACCCTCGATGGTTACAGTCAGACGGTCGTTGAAGAAGCCTAAGTCAATACCGCCATTCCAACTTTCGGTGATTTGCCATTTCATGTCGGTTAGGCGAATGTTGTTCGGCTTCATAGCCTGCATGTCGATGTATCTGTCCGTAGATCCATACTTCGAGGTGTAGAGGTAGTCCTGACCAGGCTGCTGACCCGAACGGCCCCAACTGGGACGGATGGCGAACATGGACAGCCATTTGCGGGTAGGCTCCATCCAAGGCTCATCACTGATGATCCATTTCAAGGAGAGTGAGGGGAAATATCCCCAGCGACTGCTCGGGCCGAATTTTGTGGTACCGTCAGCACGCAGAGAACCGTCGATGATATAACGTCCCTTATAGGCATAGTGTGCTGATGCCGTAAAGTACATAGAGCGATGCTGACTGAAGTTAGAACTCAGGTTGGTAATCAAACCACCGCCTTGAGTCGTGGTAATACCTGTAGGAACACCCTTCTTGTCTTCTGACTGACTGGTGGAAGTACCACTGTTCAATTCAAAACGTCCTAACATCATAAAAGAGTGATCCTTGTTTTTGAAGGACGGAATCAAAGTCAGCGTCTGCTTGGTATTAAAGGATACGCTCTTTGAAGAACTATCGGAGGTCGTGTTGACACCCTGATCCCAGGAAACAGATTTCAGTTCCTGCGGATAGTATCTGTTCGAGTAGCCGTTGTTGATGTTCAGATAGACCTGACCACGCCAGTTTAATTGCCAGTGGTCGTCGTCCATACCAAGAAGTTGGTACTGGATAATCAACTCCGGCTGCATGTCGTAAGTGCTCTGTTGGTTCTTGGCCAAGTGCGCACTGGCGACAGGGTTGACATAGGTCTTCTGGTCGTTGTTGAAGACTGAACTACCGCTCTGCAGCATGGTATAATAGGAAGAAGTATTCTCACCTGTCACAGGATCCTGTTCGTAAATGCTCATATTCGGCATCTTCTTCATAGCAATGTCGAGCAGACCGTCGGAGTTACGGTCGTTCTTGGTATAAGTCATGGAGAAGTTGGTGCTTACGCGGATGCGTTCACTGACATTATAGTCGAGGGCCACACGGGTGGAGAAACGCTGTAGTTTCTGCTCAATCATCGTACCCGTCTCGTGGTCGTAACCGGCACCGATGCGGAAGAGGGCTTTTTCACCACCACCGCTCACAGTAACATAGTGGTTTTGACGGAGACCCCATTGAGTGACTGCATCGCGCCAGTCAGTATTGTTGTTGTACTGTTCGTATTCTGAGAACGACGGGTCGTAGTTCAGTTCAGGAATATCTGCGGCCGCATCGCTCTGCTCTGGATTGAAGTACGACTCCTTCAAAAGCATCGTATAGTCGTCACCATTTAGCAGGTTGTAACCCTTCGGCTGATAAGTACCGGTCAGTTTCAGGGAGTATTGGAGTCTAGGTTTACCTCTGGCACCACGCTTGGTTGTCAACTCGATGACACCATTGCCACCTTGCGAACCGTAGATGGCCGTAGCAGCGGCGTCTTTCAGTACGCGGATGTCTGAGATGTCTTCCGGGTTGATATTCAACAACTCGGCGAACTTCTCATTGTTGGCGTTGGCAATATCAAAGTTCTGGAGGCTGACTTGTCTCACATTACCATCCACAACAATCAGCGGGTTGGCGTCCGTCAGCGTCGAGAGTGACGAGGCACCACGCAGTCGCATGGTGGAACCGGAGCCAAGGTCACCGGAGTTGCCGATGATGTCAAGACCGGCGATACGTCCCTGCATAGCCTCATCGATGGTCGTGAAAGATAGACCTTCCACTTCCTTCATTGAGAAGTTCTGGGTCGCATTGGCCACCTCTCGTTGCGGAATTGGCAGACCATTACCTTGGACACGTCTCTGAGACTTGATGGTAACAGGGGCTATCGTGGTGTTATCGGTCATCACAATCTTGAAATTCGTCTTGTTGATGGGCTGGGTGATGGTTTTCATACCCACATAACTGAACCGAATTTTGTCCTTAGAGTTCCTGACCTTCATCGTGAAGTTACCGTTCAGGTCGGTGACGGCCGACTCGATGATACGTCCGTTGCCGTCAATCTCGCAGACAGTGGCACCCATCAGGGGCCCCATCTCATCGCTTACGTTACCGTGAACAGACGTGATTTCTTGTGCCTGTGCGCTGATGACTGTGACTGCCATCAGTGCCAATAACATTATATATCTTTTAAAAGCAATCATACTACTTTCTCCTTACTTTATTAAGTTTGCTCTTCCAAGGCGTCATCTCTTCGACGAGAAGTACACCGTCTATCTGATGGACGACAGCATCAGATGCCTGATAAGTCGTGGCGGCATTACCTGTACCTTTGTACCAATACTCGCGGCAAATGCGATTGTAGAGCCCCTCGGTCTTCACGACATTGTGCTTTTTACCAAGCACGTCTTGTACCCACATTTGGCCACCCTCGTGATTGACGGTGAGAGAATAGAAACGGCTCGTCTCCGGGTTACGTCTCATCGTCTCGTAGTCGTTTTGATATCTTGGTATTTTCCTAACAATCTCACCATCTCTTTCTTCATCGTATATCTCAGGGGCCATGTTAATGGCAATGGAATGGTCCTGTATGTGGTAGCGGATGAAGTCGACAATAATGTTTTTGATGAGGGCCTGGGCTTCCTTGGCTTCTTCTTCAGTGCCTTGATAGGTTGAGTCGTTATAAGCATCATAGTCATCCCATGTGGGCAGCAAACCGTCATCAATCAGTTTCCTGATGGATTCGTTAGTAGGCACATAGACCGTGTAATTATAGTTGTCAAACAGGGACAGGTTCATATTGCCTTGTTTGTTCAGACCTGCATTCCTACTTCCTGATTTAGTCTTTAAAAGATCTGAACCCTCCAAGAGGTTTAGGAATTCCGAAAACTCTGGCCTTTCCTGTAGGGTCATATAGACAGATTTTTCAGTTGCTATTGGCGCCTGCTCATTTAAAATATAAGACTTACCATTTGTTTTCGTATAAATATCATCTTTGTTAACGGGCAATATTTTTTTGTTGTGATCTGTCTGCCAACCACCGGCAAAAGCCAGCCTACCGTCTGGGGACTTGGTGACTCGGAGGAGAGTACCGCCCTTTGACTTATAGAATTCGTGACCATCCTCAATGTCGCCGACAATGATCAACTGATCCATCAGTCGAGACAGACAATCGATGATCACGTCAGAAGTCACATTGTCCTGAATGATGTCACCCAAGGTGATGTTGCCGTCTTCATCAATCGTACATTGGTAACGACGGGCTTGGACTTTCTGAGTCATAGTCTTTTTCTCGTCGTAGTAAAATTCAAGGACTGTTGGAGAAGATACGTTCTCAGTATTATAACTGGCAAAATCTAGATACTGTAGCATCGCATTGTTAGAAGGCAAAATCAGACTATACCTCGACTGCATAGAAAGCAGATAAGGCAGGAAGTTCAACTTAGCACTACCTCCAAGTGAGGCTGCAGAAATTGCCCAATAAATCACATTCATGGTGGATGGATGGAACAGGGCCGGATTGACTACGGAAGCGAACTCTGCCGGGGTGAAGACGCGGTTTGTCATATAGACTACGCCATTACAGCCCATAAAGCAGGAGTCCACATCTGTTATCTTGACACCCATTTCTTCTTTGGCATCGTTCAATATTTTGTCGAATTTCGAAGGGACGGTCTCCGTGAATACGGGCAGCATGTTGACGTTGATGAGTTTAGCCATTGTGGTTTCGGGGATGCTGTCAATGACACCATATTCTTCCTTAAGAGCCTTGCCTTCATTATTCCACCAGTTCTCCAGGGCTTCGTTTGTGGGAACAAACATAGCACCTGCATCATAACTCAGAGAGTTTCCCGTCGTGTTGTTGATATATTGATTCCATCCTGGATCGAATCTCAGCATGACATTTACCGCTTTGCCATCTGGCGTGGAAACGTTTGAACCGCCAGAAGACTGGCTGCTATAGTAGCGGAGTGTATAGACGGAGTCCTGATTGTTGTAAAGTCGGTTGTACTCCCTGGTGCCGGCTGCATTATAATAAGGAGCACTGAACCTGTCGAGTAACTGTGACCAGTGGGACATGTTTGGGTGTTGGCGGATAATCTCTGCCATATTGGGAGACGATTCAAACACGCCGTCTACTTTTTGGATATAACCATTTTTACAGGTGATGTCACGCTCCACGACTTTCTTGCCATTTACCCATGCTTCGTTGATGTCGTTGGCCTGGTGATTCGTCAGAATGTCAAGGTCTGAAGACGTCATCTTGTTGATTTTCATGAAAACGGGCAGGAAATGAATCATCGGAGCGGTTGTGGCATCCTTCAAAATGGGAATGCTCTTGCCGTTGTCCTTGAACTTGGCCCATACCTGAGTGTTCGGCATCTGACTGGGTTTCAGAATCTGTACGGAGTCATAGATGCTCGTCGCTGTCTCACGGCGCATGGTACGCCCCTCTTCTGGAGCGTTGTCATCACCTTGAGGTCTGCCATTCGACATCAACTCAATCAGATAGGCATTGTTAATCATTGAATTGTTAAGCAGAAGTTTTTTCTGCGACAAGGATAGTTGTTCGTAACGGTTTACGCCCCAAGGGTTTTTTGTAAACCATTGCTTGAACGCTGAGTCGTTGGCGACAAACAGGGTCTTTGAACCTGTGTGGCTGAGAACCTCTTGTTGTCCCAAGTCGTCAATCAACTTTAGCATTGTGGTGTAATTGCCATCTTCCTCCAGACGCTCATAAATGGAGTTTCCCAGCCATTCAGGTTGTCCAGTAAGCACGAAGTCGTCCTTACATCCCTGAAAAACTGAGGCTCCCATCAGCAGTCCGCAGGCGGCAATAAGCCACTGACGCCATTGTTTTGCGATTTGTCTCTGTTCCATAAATTTTGTTACTTTATTTTTGTTGGTTATTGTTTGTTGCGTTATGGTATTTTGATTCGTTGCGGATGCAAATTTAATTAATATTTTCTAATAAGAAATGCCGATTTATAACAAATTTTATAATAGATACATTTTGCAAAGTTTGTGTAACATCTTAAAATATCTTTTTCGTTAGAAATACTCGAAATAAGTGTAATGATAACCCGCAAAAATAAAGCCTCGGATCAGAACCGAGACTTTATTTTTGCGGATAGTTTCTATACTGGTGTACTTCAGTGCATCTAGGAACGTACTTTATTTTTTTATCTTTAGCAGGCGCACTATCTCTAGAAAGCAGAAGCCTTTAATCTCAGCCCTGCCGTCTCGTCAATGCCAAACATGATGTTCATGTTCTGCACCGCCTGTCCGACGGCACCTTTCAGAAGGTTGTCGATGCAGGAGGTAACGAGCAGTTTTTCACCGTATTTCTCTACATGTACTAGGGCCTTGTTGGTGTTCACTACCTGTTTCAGGTCGAGGGACTTGTCGCTGTAATGGGTGAAGGCAGTATCTTTGTAGAAGTCCTTGTAGGCCGCAATGATGTCCTCAATGGGAACCTTGGTTTTGATGACAGCCGTGCAGAAGATTCCTCGGGCAAAGTCACCACGATAGGGGATGAAGTCGATGTCAGCATCCAGATAACCCTGAGTCTGTTTCAGACTCTGGCGGATTTCTGCTAAATGCTGATGCTGGAAGGGCTTGTAGATGCTCAGGTTGTTGTTGCGCCATGAGAAGTGGGTAGTAGCACTAGGTTTCTGGCCTGCTCCCGTCGAGCCCGTGATGGCATTGACAGCCACATCCTCTTTCAAAAGGTTCAGATGGGCGGCAGGTAGTAATGCCACTTGGATACAGGTAGCAAAACAGCCGGGATTGGCCACGTGCTGTGCCTTTGTGATTTCTTCTTTGTTAATCTCAGGTAGGCCATACACATAGTCGTGATTGCCTTTGATGCGAAAATCTTGGGCGAGGTCGATGATTTTCACGTTCTCTGGGATGGTGTGTTCCTTCAAGAAGGCTTCACTCTTACCATGACCAAAACAAAAAAATAGGACATCAACATCTTCAAAGGGCATCTGATCAGTAAACTTTAGATCCGTTTCACCGATAAGACCCTCATGGACATCGCTTACCAGGTTCCCTGCATTGCTCTCCGAATTGGCGAAGACAATCTCTGCCTCAGGGTGGTTGAGCAGCAGACGGATAAGTTCACCGCCTGTATAGCCTGCTGCACCAAGTATTCCAACTTTAATCATAAATTAGTGTAATTCGTGAAATTCGTAGTCGAAAAATCAACGTTTCTCGTCTTTGTGAATGCCGTAATAGACGCGCAGCGGTGTGCTCGATACTTTGATAAAGCCCTTGGCCTCATCGGCTGTCCAGCCTGTCTGGGTCTCGCCATATTCGCCGAGTTTACTCTTCGTCAGGTCATTGGCAGAGTCGATACCCACAGTTTCAAAACCGTAAGGACGGAGTTTCAGGATGGCTGTACCCGTCACATTGCGCTGACTGCTGGTCAGCATGGCCTCGATATCGGGCATCACGGGCTCTAAGTATTGGCTCTCGTGCAGGAACATGCCGTACCAATTGGCTACTTGGTCTTTCCAGTACTGCTGCCACTTGCTTAGGGTTGACTTCTCCAATAGACGATGGGCCTCGATGATGAGTTTGGGGGCTGCTGCCTCAAAACCTACACGGCCCTTGATGCCGATGATGGTGTCGCCTACGTTGGCATCACGGCCAATGGCGTAGGAAGCACCGATTTCCTCAATCTTCTGGATGGCCCTGATGTGATCGTCGAACTTTTCACCGTTTACTGCCACGATCTCGCCCTTTTCAAACTGAATCTTCAACAGTGACTCCTGTTCCTTTGCAGTGACATGCTTCAAATAGGCGTCCTCAGGCAGTCCTTGTGTGGGGTCGAGTAATTCGCCGCCACAAATACTGGTACCCCAGATGCCTACATTATAGGAGTATTTCAGTTTCGTGAAGTCTGCGAAGAAGCCGTGTTCGTTCAGATAGTCGACCTCCTCTTTGCGGGTCAGTTTCTGGTCGCGGGTCAAGGTGATGATCTCTACGCCAGGAGCCATGACGAGGAAAGTCATGTCGAAACGGATCTGGTCGTTGCCGGCACCCGTACTTCCGTGGGCGATGGCATCGGCACCAATCTCTTTGGCATAACGGGCAATGGCGATGGCCTGGAAGATACGTTCACTGCTGACACTGATGGGGTAGCAGTTGTTGCGTAGCACGTTGCCGAAAATCATGTATTTCAGCGACTTGGCATAGTACTCCTGTGTCACGTCGAGGGTGATATAATTCACGGCGCCCAATTTATAGGCGTTCTCCTCGTTCTTCTTCAACTGTTCCTCGCTGAAACCACCGGTATTGGCGCAGGCGGCATACACATCCCAGCCGTCCTGGGTCAGTTTCATCACGGTATAACTGGTATCAAGCCCACCAGAAAAGGCTACTACAACTTTCTTGTTTGCCATATCTTTTTTCCTTATTATATTATACCTTATATTATATATTATTCTTCTTTCCCATCTATCTGGCGGATGCGCTCTATTACATCATCGGGTATCTTGGCGGGCAGGTGTTCCGTCGGATCGTACAGCATCGCCGTACAGATACAGTATTTCCGGCCTGTTCGATGTAGCACATCCACATTGCAACAGCCTTCGCAGCCTTTCCAGAAAGCCTCGTCTTCCGTCAGATCGGCGAAAGTCACTGGCTGATAGCCTAATGCCGTATTCATCGCCATCACAGCGGCGCCGCTCGTCAGAGAGAAAATCTTGGCGTGGGGCCAACGGGTGCGAGCCAGTGAGAAGGTCATGTCCTTGATGCGTTTAGCCACGTGGTGCCCACGGTAGTCAGGGTGAACAATCAGACCGGAAGTGGTAACATATTGTTGGTTCTCCCAAGTCTCGATATAACTGAATCCTGCAAACTGCCCGTCTTTTGTTAGGGCAATGACGGCCTTCGCCTCTTGCATTTTTTTAGTCAGGTATTCGTGTGTGCGTTTGGCAATACCTGTGCCACGTACCTTGGCAGCCTCGGCAATCGTCTGTAAGATGGTGTCGACGTATTTCTCATGCTCTGGCCCTGCCACAAGGACTTCAATTTCTATTTCCTGTTCCATTGAATTATCTGTTCTCAATTTGCTCTGTATCAATCTGTGAAATCTATGGTTTATCTCATGCTTGGAACGACTTCGCTGAGGGCCTCAGATACATCCTGATGCCTGACCCCTTCCTTGATGACGATGAATATGGTGTCATCGCCAGCAATGGTGCCGATAATCTCCGGGATGTCGCTGTTGTCGATGTTCCAAGCGATGGAACTGGCATAGCCCGGACGTGTCTTGATGACCCCCATGTTGCCTGAAAAGTTGATACTGACAAAACCGGGCACTTTCAGCATCTCGCGGATGCTGTTAGGGGTACTCACTCGCTTATACATCGTCTCATTGGGCAGCACATAGACATAGTTGCCACTCATCGAGGCGGCCTTGGCCACCTTCAACTGCTTCAAGTCGCGACTCAGCGTGGCCTGTGTCAGTTTGAAACCTTCTTTCTGAAGGGCTGCCAACAGTTCGTCTTGACTACCCAGTTGCTGGCTCGAAATGATGAGCCGAAGTGCCTCTAATCGGCTGCTCTTTACTTTCATGTTGGTATATTTATACAAAATTCGGCTGCAAAATTACATAATATTTTGCAACCGACCAAACATTTCTGCATATTTTTGCAGGAGGCCTGTATAAATACCTAAATCGTTATCTTTTCATGTCAAAGCCGACGCGCACACCCTCGTATTGCTTACTCAGTTCTCCGATGGTCTGAAGGTCGGTCCTGCCACTCAGGGCTGCCATAGTCTGTAGGACATTCAACAATTTCTTGCCCTCAAAGAGAATAGAGATACCGTTTAGTTCTCTTTTAGCGTAGCAGTTGATAGAGAGTAGTAGGCCTTTCAGTTTGATCTGCTGATCTGCCTCGTTGAAGGTGTAGGTGCCGTTGAAATTCGTGCCAGCAATCTTTGAGGAGAAGGTACCGTCCTGATTAAAAGTAATGAAAGTGTTGCTGGAAGAAAGACCAACCTGCTTATAATAGGGTAGCAGTTTCTCTTCGATCTGTACGGCAGCCACCTCGCCACCGGCCTTTGCTAACAGGTTCTTACTTGTAAAGGCACAGCCTGGTGCGTCATATTTCCATGTTCCAATCAGGTTTTGTGCGCTGACTTTGTCGAGGCCAATCACGCTGGTGATAGCATTCACAACGCCTGTTCCGTTTGTCATGGCACTCAGTACCTGATTCATGTTGCCACAACTGTTCAGCAGTAGACAAATGCCTGCGACCATTCCAATCGTCAACTTTTTCATCTTTATTTGTATTTGTGTTCAATTATTGAAATCCGCTGCGAAGTTACACATTTTTCCGTCAAAAAACATCGTTTTATCAGAAATTAACTATGAAAGCCTTGTTCAGGGTTACTGACAAAAACATAAGTTTAATCGTATCCATTTGTTTATATATCATCCCCTACTGGGGTAAAATCTGCCCTAAATCTCGGGCACGTCTATGCACCCCGTGCATAAGTCTGCCCTGAGTCTGGGGCGCATTTCTGCCCCTTGTGCATAAGTCTGCCCCGAATATGAGGCAACATTCATCCCCCTGTGCATAAGTCTGCCCCGAATATGAGGCAACATTTACCCCCCTATGCATAAGTATACCCTGAGTCTGGGGCACATTTCTGCCCCCGTGCATAGATATGCCCTGAACCTGAGGCACGTTTCTGCCCCCTGTGCATAGATATGCCCTGAATTTCAGGCATAAAAAACGAGAATGGAAGAGTTCTCTCTGCTTCTTGGTTGATGATTCCTGGTTAGAAATAAAGACAACCCGGTAAAATAACAGAAAAACAAACTTAAATATATCAATCGTATGATTGGTCTTCAAAATTAATCAGATTGCGAAAAATGTTCTTAATCTGGGATTCTATTATATATAATAAGGTATAGGCTGTTTCTGGTCTTGACAATAATCAAGATAAGTGCGCAAAATACAAAAAAATCAAAAAAATCTTTGGAAAAGTTTTGTTGGTTCAAAAAAAAGCAGTACCTTTGCACCCGCTTTCGCTCAAAAACCTGGGCAGAGGGCAAAAAGAAAGAGTTCTTTGAAAGATTTACATAGACAGAAGTAGTACAAGAAGCGAGCGCCTTTATATATATTATATGTACTGGTGCTTGGGTAGAGAGAATACGAACCGTTTCAATTTCCTGAAGGCTGCGCAAGCGGCCTTCTGAACAACTTGATACAAGGATAGTCGTTCTGGGACAGAAATTATATTCCCTTAGTGGAATGAAGATACTTTTTACAGTGAAGAGTTTGATCCTGGCT
>JAFWTK010000026.1 GCA_017518935.1 Prevotella sp. | reverse complement strand
GAACCATGAAAATAGCCCTCTTGACATTTTTAGATGTTGCCAATTTCGGTGCTAACCTGCAAGCGGCATCCACCTATAATTACTTAACAAATCATGGACATGAGGTGGTGGCTATCAACTATAAATCATGCAAGACTGTCGCAGAACAGAGACTCTCGCAATACAAAAGGCGGCTATGCAAGCAGCCACTGCCCATTCAGAATATCGCCCACAAAAAATTTGTAGCAGAGGAAATCTTCAACCAAAGTGTTGAACTGCACATGTGTAGTCAAGTGGCCGACTACATCAAGAACAATGGTTCGATGGAGTAATTATAGGGTCGGATGCAGTGGCCCAACATTGGCCATGGTTTTCCACGCTCAAGATGGGCAAACAACGCCCTCTCTGGATAGAACCCCTACAGCGCGAGCGTCGTTTCCCCAATCCTTTCTGGGGGATAGGTTTTGCAGACTCGGTTCCCACGGCCATGATGTCGGTATCTTCACAGAACAGCAAATATCAGAAGTTCAGCACTTTCACCCTTAGGCACATGGCAAGCCAACTTGACAAAATGAAATACATATCAGTCAGAGACGCTTGGACACGTAAGATGATGCTGGAAGCGAACTCTGCACTGAGTATTGAAGTGACACCTGACCCCGTATTTGCACTGAACCAGAATCTTGGCGAGAAAATACCAAGAGAAGAATCTGTCAGAAGCAAATTTAAGTTACCAAAGAAATACGTTCTTATAGGGTTGAGATCCCAAGTTTTCAGCGTGGATGAACTGAGGGAGATGAACACTTTGTTCCTGAAGCAGGGGATGGAATGTGTGGCGTTCTGTATTGACGGAAGGTACAACTATCAGCACCCTTTTAACTATCAGATACCACTTCCGCTCAATCCTCTGGACTGGTTCGGACTCATCAAATATGCCTCGGCCTACATTGGGAGCAACATGCACCCCATCGTGTCAGCCCTGACTAACGGAGTGCCTTGTTATAGTATCGATAATTGGGGAACGGTTGACTTCTGGGGACACAAGACCAACGATGGCAGCAGCAAGGTGTATGATGTACTGACACAATATGGTATTACAGAATACCGCAC
The DNA here is from genome assembly GCA_017518935.1 of Prevotella sp. Taxonomy (GTDB): domain Bacteria; phylum Bacteroidota; class Bacteroidia; order Bacteroidales; family Bacteroidaceae; genus Prevotella. The sequence goes on along the minus strand of JAFWTK010000026.1, from coordinate 3,389 downwards.
ACAGTTGAATCAAGGACAGAGCGGTGTTTCCCCTCGAGAAATAGTTCAGAAACTCGCTTCCTTTCCCACTGAAAAGGTCCGTGCTATATCTGCCAAACGTGTTGAGATATATAACCAAATGATGCAGAACATCTTAGCATCTTTTGTTGCTTCTCAAAAAGGGAAATAATGATTACACAATATATGACAATTGGGAGACATCGGCAGACGGATAGCATAGACGTGTTGACTCGCTGGGTATTCGGCACCCTTGCTGTCTTCACCCTGCTTGAGGCGGCATTTTTTCCACAGATGGAAAACTTGTATGGGTGCTTCACCTTCTTTGTTGCATGGGGATTTCTATATCCCTGTGTACTGAAACTGAAAGGAGAGGTGCGCAACAAGTGCTTTTTCCCTTATCTCGCATTGTTAGGACTGGGACTTACTTTTTTTTGGCTGCCGCTCATCGCAACCTTCGTAGAAGGGAAGCCTCTGACGTTCCGCTTTGCAATCCCTTATAAGACTTTCACCTTGCAACTGCTGAACCTGATGATGTTAATTGCGGCCTACCGTTGCTGTCTGCACCTGTATAGAACCAACAATCCTCTTCAACGGCTATGGAAAAAGATGGGCTACTTTACGGCACCGACCGACCTTCAGGTATGGGCCATGGGAGTTGTCGGTCTTGTAAGTCTCATTTTGCTGCTGACAATACAGGGCACAGATGAGGCCGATGCCGAGAACCTCGGTTTCTGGGGACATCTGCTTGGAGTAACGAAATCGTTCATATCTTTCCCATGTCTGCTGTTATTCAAACAACTGTATAGTGGAAATGCACAAAGCACTTCAAAGAGATCCGTTTTCATTTATCTGGGGATTATGGCTGTATTAAGTGTGGCAACAGGAAAAAGAACGCCTATATTCTTGCCGGTTGCGACCTTGGCTTTCTGCTACATATTGCCTATCATCACACAAGGGAAGAGGCTTTTCTCCACACGTAATACCATTCTTGCCCTGATAGGTGTATTCTTGATTACAGGTCCAGTTGCAGACCTTGCCATGGCTATGGCATTGGGGCGAGACAACACTGGCCAAACTTCTGCAAGCAAGACCTTCGATAACATTTGGAAAATTTACCGAGACAAGGAGTCACTACATACTTTATACCAAATTTCCATCAGCAATACCGACAATGTTGGAAACAATGAGTATGGCTGGAGTGAATACTATGTGGACAACATCATACTGGACCGCTTTTGCAACATCCGCGTGTGCGATGCCACCATTGACTATGCCTATAAACTGGGACTCGACAATCCGAAAATGCAGAACTATATGCAGAAGAACATCTTGTATTTGCTTCCGACTCCAATACTCAGAAGGTTAGGTATTTATGTAAACAAGTTTGAGAGTCAATACACGCCAGGCGACCTAATGTCAACCGAAGGATTAGGTTTGAAGCACCAATACCACGGCTACCGTGTAGCAGGTGATGTTGGCATAGGACTCTACCTATGGGGATATGCTTATTTTTTCTATGCATTTCTTATATATATAGTGTTTTTCTATTTCCTCTCCACCAAAGCCGAGGTCTTTCAAAATGGCGTCATCATCTTTGCCCTGCCTGCCATGAACGAAATATTCAGGACACTCCTTACATTCAATAATGACACGGGTATGCTCGGCGTCATCTCCACGTTACTCCGCACTGGCTGGCAAAACATCATATTGTACTGCATCATCTTTGCTATTATCAGAAAAATTGTAAAATGAAATAATTTACATGAAAATTGGAATACTCAAACCTACGCCCAGCATTTCTCCCACAGGTGGGGTAAGAATACAAGCACTCATGTGGCGTGATGGTTTCAACACTTTGGGACACGAGGGTGTCCTTGTCAATACATGGGAGGAACAAGACTGGAAATCTTACGATGCTATCATCATTATGGACTTCGGAGGGGCGTTCCGTCTATGGATGAATGGCCTTTCCGTGATAAATCCCAATATTGCTTGTGCCCCTATCATTGACCCTAAAATTCCTAAAATCCCCTACAAACTACTTGTTAAATATTGGGGATCTCAACAGTACCTCGGTTTAACATCTCGTTTTCACGACCTGTATCTCGGCGCAAAGAAGGCCAAAATTTTCTTCACTCGCTCTAATCAAGAAACAGAATACCTTTCATACGCTTGCGACATCCCACGAGAGAAGATTTTTCAGATACCGCTTTCAGTCCGTTTCCAGCCACTGAAGGAAATGCCTGAAAAGGAAAATTTCTGTCTCCATTTCAGTCGATTAAGGGCTGAAAACAAAAATGTGAAGAGGCTGATAGAAGCAGCCATTAAGTATAACTTTCAGTTAAAACTGGGGGGAATCCTTAATGGGAAAGATGAGGAAATATGGCTGCATGACTTAATAGACGGACATGATAACATTGAATATATAGGTCTTGTCAGCGACGAGGAGATGAAAGACTGGTATCGACGTGCCAAAGTGTTTGCCTTACCTAGTCTTGTAGAAGGCGTTGGCATGGTTGCGCTTGAGGCTGCAGGATATGGCTGCGAAATTGTTTTGACCAACATCGGGGCTCCTAAAGAATACTATGAAGGCCGCGCAGAATTAGTCAATCCACACTCTGTTGACAGCATCGGCGAGGGGGTTGTGAGATGCCTAAATGGCCAAAAGAATTCTCAACCCGAACTGATGCGCTTTATTGACCAAAAATATTCCATCATCGCTATCACCAAACAGATAGTGGGGGCACTTGAGAAAATCTGAAGAAGTTACAGCAAAGAGGTCGTTCTGTTCTGTATTTATTTATAGAAGGAAGTGCCAACCGTGTCAATTAAAAGTAAAATTAGATTAGAAAATGGACTATATATATAGCATATCTATACCACATTACAACTCGCCAGTGTTGCTAAGGAGAATGCTGAAGAGCATCCCAGAACGAGAAGATATTCAGTTAATAGTGGTGGATGATGGAAGTAGCGAGGAGAATGTGAATGCCTTGAAAAAACTCCAGCATAAAAATCTCGAGTTAGTCTTCCTCGAAGAAAACCGTGGAGGTGGTTATGCTAGGAATATCGGTTTACAACATGCAAAAGGGAAATGGTTTATTTCTGTAGATGCAGATGATTATTTTTCAGATGACGCTTTTGATGTATTTGACAAGTATAAGGATGAACAGATTGATTGTCTATACTTTTGTGTTCAATGTGTAGATACAGAAACAGGAGAGGTTACACGGGAACTTGTTGCAAATAAGAATGTGTCAAAATATTTGAAAGATTCTTCGAAAAAAGCAGAGCAACTGCTGAGATTCCATAATTTGGAGTCTTGGAATAAACTTGTATCAATGAAATTTATAAAAAAAAATAATATTTCTTATGAAAACTGTAGGATT
>JAFWTK010000222.1 GCA_017518935.1 Prevotella sp. | reverse complement strand
CCAAAGAGTTCACGGAGGGCTTCCTCGACCTTACGGACGGGGTGGAGGGTGATGTGGTATTTCTTATGATCGAAGCCCTGAAGGTTGTATTTAGGGATGATCATGTCGGTGAAACCCAATTTCTCGGCCTCGGCGATGCGCTGTTCGATGCGGTTGACGGGGCGCACCTCGCCGCTTAGGCCCACCTCGCCGGCCATGCACCAGCCGGACTCTATCGGTGTGTCGACATTCGACGAGAGTACGGCGGCAATCACAGAGAGGTCCATTGCCAGGTCGGTGACGCGCAGGCCACCGGCAATATTGATGAAGACATCCTTCTGCATCAGTTTGAAGCCGACACGTTTCTCAAGTACGGCCAGCAGCATGTTCAGACGGCGTTGGTCAAAGCCTGTGGCAGAGCGCTGTGGGGTGCCGTAGGCGGCTGACGAAACGAGGGCCTGCGTCTCAACGAGGAAGGGTCTGACGCCCTCGATGGCTGAAGAGATGGCGATGCCGGAGAGCCCGTCGTGATCCTGAGTGAGCAGCAGTTCGGAGGGGTTCGATACCTGTCGAAGCCCATTATGTTGCATCTCGTAGATGCCCAATTCCGAGGTAGAACCGAAGCGGTTTTTGATGCAGCGCAGGATGCGGTACATATAGTGTTGGTCGCCCTCGAACTGGATGACGGTATCGACAATATGCTCGAGAATCTTCGGACCGGCCAATGTGCCCTCTTTCGTAATGTGTCCGATGAGGATGACGGGTACACCGCTCGATTTGGCAAAACGGAGCAGGGCCGAGGCGCACTCGCGTACCTGTGCGATGGAGCCTGCGGAGGACTCGACATCTTCGGTCATGATGGTCTGGATGGAGTCGATGACCACGAGTTCGGGTTGCTCTTCCTTGATATGGTCGAAAATGACTTCGAGGGAGTTTTCGGTGAGAATCAGGAGATTGTCTGTCGGGGATTGCAAATCCCCTCCAACATGTTCCTCCTCTAACCTGTTGGCGCGCATCTTCAGTTGGTGGGCACTTTCCTCGCCGCTGACGTAGAGGATACGCTTCTCCGGCAGGTGAAGCATGGTCTGGAGGGAGAGGGTGGACTTGCCGATACCCGGCTCACCGCCTAAAAGCACGATAGAACCTGGTACGAGGCCACCGCCGAGAACGCGGTTGAGTTCGGCATCCTGCATGTCGATGCGCGGGTCGTCGTGATTAGAGATGTCGCGGAGGCGCAACACCTTGTTGCCTTTGGTGCCTACAGCCTGTCCGCTACGCACAGAGGCAGCGGCAGAACGGGCCGCTTGAGTGCCAGCGTCTCCTGCCACGCGAAATTCCTTAAATGTGTTCCATTGCCCGCAAGCGGGACATTTTCCAACCCACTTCGGCGACTCTTGGCCGCAGTTGGAGCATACGTATGCGATCTTGTCTTTTGCCATATCGGCAACAAAGGTACACAAAAAAAATGATAATTGACAATTGGTAATTGATAATTAAAAAAAAAGTTGTACCTTTGCAGCGATTATGAGGAAAATATTCTGGATAATAACAACAATATGCTTGTTAGTAGGTTGCGGACAAAGTTATGAAGAGTCGAAGCGCATTGTCCGCGAACAGCGTGTGAAACAGCAGCGTGAGGACTCGGCAGCAATGAAAGTGGCCGTGCTACCGACGCTCGACTGCCTGCCCATCTATTTGGCGGAAGACCATCAGTTGTTTGATACTGTTGTGGATATCCGTCTGAAGCAGTTTACAGCGCAGATGGATATTGATACGGCCTTAATTAACGACCGCGTGGAACTCGGCGTGACCGACCTGGTGCGTGCTGAGCGGATGATGCAGCAGGGCACCAAGATAGAATACCTGACGGCGACGAATGCCTACTGGCAACTCGTTTCCAACCGCGTGGCCCGTATCACCGACCTGAAACATCTCGATGACAAGATGCTCGCGATGACCCGCTATTCGGTGACAGATCTGTTGGGTGATCTTGCTGTCGATAGTGCGAAATTGAAGCCGGAGCGCGTGTTTCGCATCCAGATCAACGATGTGAATGTGCGCCTGAAGATGTTGGAGAACAATGAGATGGATGCTTTGCTGCTGTCGGAGCCACAGGCCGCCCAGGCGCGTTTCCTGAAACATAAGGTACTGCTTGATACCCGCAAGTTGGATATGCAGATGGGTGTCATTGCGATGCAGTCCGGCGTCCTCAAAGACAAATGGCGGAAGGTGCAGTTGAAGGTCTTCATCAAAGGCTACAATGCGGCGTGCGACTCGATCAACAAGTACGGCATCAGTCACTACCGCGACCTCGTGATGAAATACTGCAAGGTGAAGCGTGAGGCGGTGGACACCATCCCGCAGAGCCTGAAATTCAGTCCTATTGCCAAGCCCCGTGCCCAGGATATCGAGCGGGCGCAGAAATGGCTCTCTAAAAAATAACCTGCAATGGAACACACGGACAACCTGAAAGACGTTTACGGCTATCTGCTGAGCCGAAATCTCTCCGGCGCCCTCGATGCGATGGAGATATACCTCTCTGTCCATCCGCTCGATACCAACCGGGACAGGCTCTATGCCATCCGATCGGACTTCCAACTCATGACCGACTACTGGAAGCGGGGCTACAAAGACCAGCAGGCCACATCGCTGTACGAGAACCTGCTCCGTCGGATGTATGCCCTCTATGTCCAAGTAAGGATAGGGTGCGGTGGTCTCATCACAATCCCCCGACAGCCGGCGGACGACCTGAAAGAACAGTTGGAAAGTTTCGTCTCTGATGTGGCGATGCTGGAACTGGAACCGCCGCACACCCGGAAGGAGAAAGAAAAGGCTATCCACTTGAAGCACTATCATCTCTTGAAAGACTGGTTCGACTATCTGCTGCTG
>JAFWTK010000025.1 GCA_017518935.1 Prevotella sp. | reverse complement strand
CCGGCGCAGCAGTTCCTGTTCTTTCAGTGTGTATCGTCCTCCAGCCTCACGACCACCACGCACGGCGTCGAAGAGTGACATCGAACCAAGGTCTGTCTGCAGATAGCGCAACTGATCGTCGCTGGCTGCGAGAATGGTAGGCACAGGCAGTTTCCGACGGTTGAAATGCTCCGTCAGATAGATAAAGGCATGGTCCTCATCACGACTAGTACCGATGACACCTATCACCGTCTGTCCGTCATGATCCGTCAGTCGGTAATAGGTACGGTTACTGCCGCCACCAGGAATCTGCTGGACATTGACAGGCTCTGAGCCTTTCCACTGCTGATAGAGTTCTAACAATTTCTGCATGATGGCTGCAAAGGTACAAAAAAGAAGTGAAAAGTGAATGGTGAATAGTTAAAAATTTGCTTCCGCACGTCAATTATTGGTCATCATTGGAGGGTGACGGCCATCAGACCGATGACGACATCATTGGAAAGGGTATGAACGGAGACCAACTTCAGGTGCTTCTCCGGATGGAGTGGCATCGAGAGCATCTGGGCGGCGCCACCTGGAATCTCACGACCATAGACACCCTTGATATCCAGCACCTTACCCAAGTCACGGCTCACGTCACCCGTGCCAAGACAGACCCGATACGGACGGGGCTGCGGAGCCTGAAAGGCCTTGCCGTCGATATAGTAGTCCTGTTCGATAGGACACCAGTTGTCAGGATTCCGCAGAGCAAGGGTATCTGTCGTATTGTCAGTATATGTGACTACAACAAGTCCGTTGTCGATACGACTCTGCATGTGGTTCGTAGAACCCGCCATCAAGAGATAGGCTCTCTCTGCCCTACCCTCCAACGGGATAGTCACAGCGTCAGGATAGTTATCCCAAAGGCTGGTATACACAATGTTCCGGCCCTTTGCAGGCGTAAGGAAAGGAACGCCTGCCACACGGAAGATGCCGTCGCGGATGAGCGTACGGAAGACGGAGTCGTTGATCTCTGCCGTCTGTTGCGGGTGGCACCACTCACCGATGCCCTGCTTAGGAATCTGAAGCGTCGTGGTCTGCGGACGAGGAGAGAGGTATTCGTTCTTGAAGATATCATCAACTTCAGCATTAAAGAATCCGTTGATCTTCTGCGGCTTGAACGGCTTCGAGAGATCCGGCTCGGCACAGCCAGAATCACGGGGACTGTCCCCTGTGTGGGCAGCGAAGCGAACTACATGGGGACTGTCCCCGTGATTCGCAACAAAAGAACCGTCCCTCTGTGATACCTCAATGATCTGGTGTTCCTCGCTGGTGCCCTCAATGTCGCGATATTGTCCGTTATCAAGATTCTGGCGGAAGACGATCTTCAGCGGCCGACGGAAATGCTGAGTAATCTCATAAACATCCTTACCATCCTTGCGTGTAAACTTATAATCCAAATAGGGTGTCTTCACACTGGCACTGTCCCACTCCGACGGGAATCCAGGACGTATAATACATTGTCCGTCAATAGCTTGTGGAATAATGCCAAAGAATCCCTGTAACAGCGTTCTTGATGAGATGCCGATACAATCTCCGAAATCACGGTAGCACTCACCTCGGGCTGCGTCGTACTGGCTGATCTGCCCGAAGTTGGCAGGCGACTGTCCATAATACATCTGGTCGAGGACATTCGCCTTCATCAAACGAAAAGCCTCATCATGACGGCCTGCCTCAAAATAGGCCAAGGCAGTATGCATCACCTCGGCAGCCGCCACGTTGTTGATGCTCCAGGCGTATGGCAACCAGTCGGTAGTAGAGATGGTCTGGTAGCCATTCCCTATGTCAATGTGTGGGATTTGGTCGTCTATGTAGCGGGTGGCCTGATAGGCTTGCTCAGGCGTGCAGGCGCCGCAGTCGATAGGCGTATAGATGCTCCAGACGGCAGGATGGTCGTGCAAGCGTTTCAGTCCCATCCCGTCCTGATATTCTGCCCAAACGCCCTTTTGAGGCATCCACAGTCGTTCGTTCATAGCCTTCAAGATGGCATCTGCCTCATCCTGATACGGTTTTGGATCCTGGCCGATCATCTCCGCCATACGTGCTGCCAGTTTGTTACCGCGATAGTTATAGGCCGAGGAATGCGTCACTGCCCCACCACTATAGTAGAGTGCGTCCGAGGCCCAGATACAACAATAGGCATCATAGAGATGGTCGCCGTCAGGGTCATAGTTACGTTTCTCCCAAGCCAGATGTGAAGTAATGACGGGCCACATTTTTTTCATATAGACCGTATCGGCATCATACTGGAAATGCCAGAGCAACTCATCGATGTAGTTCAGGTTCATGTCGTAGTGGTGCATCTGGTCGTTGCGCTCCGGATTACGACAGATATAGCCATTACTATACATCTGCGTCCCCCATCGTTTCTCAGCCCGTGCGAGGTTGAGTACAGAATCCTGTGATGGATGGGGAATGGTGGGTTCGACCTCTGTCACCTGACTCTTGGCGTAGGCATCGAAATGACTCACCGCCCGCTCGTTCCATCCTAACACATCACCCACGTATGCGGCCCTCCATCCAGCCAGTGGCATACGCCAGCCCACACAGCCATGTAGCCATGTCTGTCCGTCCCAGTCACCATCGGCAGCCAATACCAAGGCGCCGCCAAGGGGATTAATATAAGGGTCTGGCGTTTCAAACTGAAGGCGGCTTGCAAGGGTTTTGCCGTATCCTGAGGCATGACTGAAGTCCGCCCTCCCCTGCTCCTCATCCACTTCAACCAGCGAGTCGAGGATCACCTCCAGATAATGCTGGCCGTTCAACGACACTTCCACCGTCTGCAAAGGCTCGCCCGCCGCCTCAAACACACCAGAAAGGTCAGCGCCGATATCACCATTACGGCTTAACTTGGGCTGCACGATGCCACTGACCAAAGCCTTCATCTGCAGAGGCTGTGATGTGGAAATCTCCCAAACCGCCTTCTCGCCATCAGGCATCGCGGCCACCTCCATCGTCAACTCGGCATCCTGCCAACGCCTGTCGCGCAGATGATAACGGCGCACGCCTTCCTCATACCACGCCTTACAATAGTCGGTGGAATCGAGGGGCACACCATTGACCACGAAGCGGATATTGCGATGATGACCTTTCTTGACGACAGCGAACACTGGACGGTCACTGGTCTCCAACCGCCAGTCGGTATGACTGCCGTATAATGCCCTTGTGAAACGGTTTGTGCCGTTCTCACAGACAAAGGCATTGCCTTGAGGCACATACTGCTGTCTGCGCTCCTGAGCGAGAGCAAACAGACAAACAAACAAGGCGATTATCAGGAAGACTCTTCTCATCTAATGCAAAAAGCCGGCTGCCTTTCGGCAACCGGCTTTTCATTATATCATATTACATCATGCCACCCATGCCTGGGGCACCGCCCATCGGCATAGCAGGCTCCTTCTCGGGCTTGTCGACGATCAGGCACTCCGTGGTCAGGAACATACCGGCGATAGAAGCGGCATTCTCCAGCGCCACACGGGCCACCTTGGCAGGATCGATGACACCAGCCTCGCGCAGATCCTCATACTCGTCGGTACGGGCATTGAAACCGTAGTCACCCTTACCCTCGCGCACCTTCTGAACCACGACTGCACCTTCCTGACCACCGTTGACGGCAATCTGGCGCAGCGGCTCCTCGATGGCACGGCAGATGATGTTGATACCTGTCTGCTCGTCGGCATTGTCACCCTTCAGGCTGGCCAGTGCCTCCTGAGCACGGATGTAAGTGGTACCACCACCGGCTACGACACCTTCCTCGATGGCTGCACGGGTAGCGCAGAGGGCATCGTCAACGCGGTCTTTCTTCTCTTTCATCTCTACCTCGGAGTTTGCACCGATATAGAGTACTGCTACGCCGCCGGCGAGTT
>JAFWTK010000221.1 GCA_017518935.1 Prevotella sp. | reverse complement strand
TGTTGGGTGGCCTACGTGCCTAACTATTTCCCGGAAAAAGGCCGTCTGTTCGAGCCGTTTGTCTGGTGGGACCATGGGGAGATCAAGCACGCAGAGATTGCTGCTGAGGGTCGCGATTATACCCAAAACAGTTATTACAAAGCCGTCTGTGCGTCGAATGCCCCTTTGTGGACGGATCTCTATCGTGATGTTGTCTCAGGCCTGAACCTCGTGACTTATATGGTTCCCATCCATGACGGTAAGGGGGATCTCGTGGCGATGTTCGGTCTTGACATGTCAACGGAGCAGTTGGGCGACACGCTCAACTACCGGCATATCTATCCCTCATCCTACGATTTCCTGCTGACGGAGAAAGGCCAGTTGATAGCGGGACCGAAGCATACCCGAGAGAAGAAAGTGCGGGAGATGGACCATATCATCAGTATGATCAACGACAGCACGGTGGAGAAGACGTCCAGCAATAGCGGCCGAAGTACCGTCTTCTCCATCAAGGATGCTGATGGCGATGAAGGTCTGGTGTTCTATGCTCATCTGAAGGGGGAGCCTAAATGGAAGATTGCCGTGGTGTGCTACGACAAGGAGGTCTATGGCAAGTTGATGAAGATGCGTCGCACCATTGGCATCCTGATGCTCTTAGGCCTTTTGATCTTGGGCCTGATTATCGCCCGTTTTGCCAAGAATGCCCGCAACCTCCATAAAGCCAAATTGGAACAGGAACGTATCGGTAGTGAGTTGCGTATTGCGACGAATATCCAGAAGGAGATGTTGCCCCGATCGTTCTCATTGGCGCGTGACGATATCGATATCTTCGGTTCGCTGACGCCTGCCCGAGAGGTGGGTGGTGACCTTTTTGACTTCTTTGTCCGCGACGAGAAACTGTTCTTCTGTATTGGTGACGTGAGTGGCAAGGGCGTGCCCTCGGCCATTGTGATGGCTGTGATACATACGATGTTCCGTATGGCCTCTGCCCATGAGAATAATCCAGCCTGCATCATGCAGACCATCAACGAGACCTCGTGCGAGGGCAATGAGTCGAATATGTTTGTCACGCTCTTCATCGGCGTGCTCGACCTGCCTACAGGACATCTGCGCTATTGCGACGCGGGACACGACGCACCGATAGTGCTCTACAAGTCTGCTACCGCCATTTCTGTAACGCCCCATTTACCGATAGGCGTGTTTAATGATACGGCGTATCAGACCCAGGAGACGGTGCTCGCTCCAGCCAGCACCATCTTCCTCTATACCGACGGTTTGACGGAGGCGAAGAGAGCGCCAAAGCAGTTCTTCGGTCTTCAGCGCACGGAGGAGGTACTCAGCAAATGCGCCCAACAGCAGTTGAAGCCTCAGCAGATCATAGAGACCGTCACCGAAGAGGTACACCGGTTCATCGGCGAGGCCGAACAGAGCGACGACCTGACGATGCTCGCCATCCGTTATACCCCCCGGCAATGTGAAAGCATGCTGATGGAAACGCTTGTGCTAAAGAATGATATCCACGAAGTGACCCGCTTCAGCAGTTTCATAAAATCTGCGATCGCGAAACTGGGCATCGAGACATCGCTGGCCCGCCAGTTGCGCCTTGCTGTCGAGGAGGCTGTGGTGAATGTGATAGAGTATGCGTATCCGATAGGCACTGACGGTGACATTACGATTAAGATGATGTCTGACGGCCATCTCCTACGCTTCCAAATTATGGACGCAGGTGTTCCCTTTGACCCTACGGCGAAAGAAAAGACCGACACAACGCTTTCTGTCGAAGACCGACAGATCGGAGGACTGGGTATCCTGCTAGTGCGTGAGTTGATGGACAGCATCAACTACGAACGCGAGGACGACAAGAATGTACTGACACTTATCAAAAAAATAAAATAACAAACGATTATGAATACAACAATTGAGGAAATCGACGGCAAGTATCTTGCCACGTTAAATGGAGAAATGGATACCGCTGCAGCCTTGGAAGCCGAGGAAGTGCTGAAACCGCTCTACCAAAGCAATGGTAAGGATGTTATCATCGACTGCACTAACCTTGAGTATATCGCATCAAGCGGTCTGCGCATCCTGCTCAGCATCCTGAAAGGTGCCAAGGCCAGTGGCAGCAAGGTGGTGATGCGCGGTGTGAACGACGATATCATGAACGTCTTCAAACTGACTGGCTTCATCAGCATTTTTGATTTTGAGTAATACATTTCTATCTATGAGAAAGATGTGTATGCTGCTGTTGATGGCAGCAACGGGCTGTTGGGCACAGACAGACTCACTAAACCAACTGAGCATCGGTCTGAACTTTTTGACCCATGGTGAGATGTGTGGCGGTGGTTTGCCAAGGTCTGACGATGGGAGCGTATCGACAGAAGACCGTTCGAGTTTCCTTTTTGGGCGTACCCGTCTAATCGTGGACTATGAAAGGCCGGGCTTGCAGGCCCATGCCGTCATTCAGAACAAGGCGGTATGGGGTATGCAGGGTAACCAAAGTGTTGGACTTTATGAAGGTTGGGTGAAAATGACAGCCCGTAACGGACTTTTCGCACAGTTGGGACGCGTGGCATTGGCTTACGATGATGAGCGCATCATCGGTACTAATGACTTCGCCACTGCTGCCAAGTCGCACGACGTGGTGCGAGTGGGCTATGAGGGTCACGGTCACAAGGCACATGTTATCTTGGCTTACAATCAGAATGGCGAGAATGTCTATGACGGCACTTATTACGACAATGGAGCACAGTATTACAAGACCATGCAGACCGTCTGGTATCATTATGACGTGCCTCATTTCCCATTGGGTGCCTCGCTGCTTTTTATGAATATCGGACAGCAGTCGGGCAAGCCGCAAGAGGTGAACAACCAGCCTTCGACCGAATATCAGCAGATGTATGGTGGCTACTTTAATTTCCATCCCAAGTACCTGACGCTCGAAGGGTCGTACTATCGGCAGACAGGTGACTTGGTGGATGCAGTCATGATGCAATGCAAACCTGTCAAGGCCTGGATGGCCAGTGCGAAGGCTACTATCAACCCTTCTGACAGATACGGTTTCGAACTGGGCTATGATTATCTGAGCGGCGACGACTATGTGCCTATGTTATACGGCGGCAGGTTTGGTACACCACGGCATGAGGTGGAAAAAGGGTTCAGTCCCCTATATGGCTCGCGCACCAAGTTCTATGGCATCATGGACTATTTTTACGAGAGTGCGTACATCAACGGTTTCACGCCTGGTCTGCAAAACGCATTCATTGGTATCTTCGGCAAGCCCACCGGCAAGTTGAATTGTAGTGCCACCTACCACTATCTTGCTGTGGCTACTGACCTGAATGACCTCGACCGCACCCTGGGTCATAGCATTGACCTGCAGGCCAGTTATCAGTTCTCGAAGGACATCTCCTTCTCGGCTGGCTATACGCAGATGATGGGTACCGAGACGATGGACCGCCTGAAGCAGGGCAGCAGTAGCAAGCGAGCCCGCTGGGCATGGTTCTCGCTGGTTGTTTCGCCCACTATATTTAAAACAAAGTGGTAAATCAACAAACTAAACAACAATCAATATGAAAACGATTGCACCATTATCAAAAGTACAATATGGCCTCTATGTGGAGTGTGTCGCACACCAAGGCGAGGCATGTTATAATATACCTTATTTATATACACTTGATGGCAGTCTTGATGCAGATCGGCTTTGCAGGGCTGTTGAGACGGCAGTGGCAGCACATCCGACGTTATTCACACGTATCGAGCAGGACAGCGAGGGCGATTCCCAGCAAGTGATCGATGATACGGAAAATTTTACCCTCAACGTAGAAACGGTAGAGGATATCGAGGCTGTGAAGGCGCAGTTTGTACAGCCGTTCAATATTGTGGGGGATCGGTTGTTCCGTATCCGACTGCTACGCGATCAAGAACATTATTACCTGTTGCAGGACATCCACCATATCATCAGCGACGGCACGTCACGGAAGGTGTTGCTGGCTGATATCGAGAAGGCTTATCGCGGCGAGGCACTTGAACCTGAAGCACTGACTTTAGGAGATGTTGCCACGGCTGAGGCAGAGGTGCGCAAGACACCAGCATTTGAGCAAGATAAGCAGTGGTATGCACAGCACTTTGACTGTGGTGACTGCTATTCCCCACTTTTGCCTGACTTAGAGGAAACGGAGCCGAAGGAAGGGAAGTTGACACGGACTATGTGTGTAGGGATCGGATCTGTCGATGCTTATTGCGAGGAGCACGGCATATTTAAAAGCACATTCTTCACGGCGGCCTATGCTTATCTGTTGGCGAAATACAATAATGAGCAGGAAGTACTATTCAACACCATCCATAATGGTCGTGCCGATAAACGGCTGGTACATTCGGTTGCAATGCTGGTAAAGACGTTGCCGGTGTATGCGAAGTTTACCGATGACACGACTGTGCAGGACTTACTGAAGGCTGGACAGGAGCAGATGACAGGTTGCCGCCAACATGAAGCCTATGCCTACAGTGACATGGTGACAGACTTCAACATACAGGCCTCGACTCTTTTTGCATGGCACGGAACACTGTTTGACAGTCTGGAACTCTGTGGCAAACCGATGACAGCCATGCGCTTGAATAATAACACCCGTGAGGTGCCGCTCTATTTGAAGGCCTATATCCGTGACGGTCACTATTGCATTGAGGCAGAGTACAGTGCCGAACAATACAGTGAGGCGCTTATCAGCCAATATTTGGAGAGTTACGAGGCGGTTGTGGAGGGATTCCTCACAGCGGAGTATCTCCGCGATGTCAACATTGCTACCGCATCTCAGATAGAAGTGCTCGACTCATTTAATCAGACGGATGTAGATTACGACAATACACAGACTATCGTCTCGCTGTTCCGTCGTCAGGTCAAGGCTACGCCAGAAAATTCAGCCGTAGTTTATAAGGATAAGCGATTCACCTATGCTGAGGTGGATGAGATGAGCGACCGCATCGCAGGCTACATCGCCTCGAAAGGATTGGGCTTGGAGGATGTGGTGTCCGTCTTGATTCCACGTTGCGAATGGATGCCGATTGCTTCACTGGGTGTGCTGAAGGCCGGTTGTGCCTATCAGCCCCTTGATCCGTCGTACCCGAAGGAGCGTCTGAACTTTATGATGCAGGATGCCAGCGCCAAACTGCTGATTGCCGATGAGGAACTATATCCCATCGTTGACGAATACCAGGGCGATGTCATCTTTACGAAAGACCTCATGCAACTGCCTGCTGTCGAGAAGTTGCCTGAGGGACCAAGACCCGAAAGCCTGTTCATCCTGCTCTATACCAGCGGTTCCACAGGCGTACCAAAGGGCTGTCAACTGACGCATGGTAATCTGGTATGCTTCTGCCATTGGTATCAGCGTTATTATGACCTGAAGCCAGAAAATCAAGTGGCAGCATACGCCAGTTATGGCTTTGATGCCTGTATGATGGATATGTACCCTGCCCTGACATGTGGCGCTACAGTCCATATCATTCCTGAAGAGATTCGTCTTGACCTTATCGCCCTGAACGACTATTTCGAGCAGAACCAGATTACCCATTCGTTTATGACGACGCAAGTGGGCTATCAGTTTGCCACGAGTATCGAGAACCACTCACTGAAGTATCTCTCTACAGGTGGCGAGAAACTGGCTTCTCTCACACCGCCAACGGGCTTTGATTTCTATAATGTATATGGCCCCACAGAGTGTACCATATTTACCACCACATACTTGGTGGACAAAAAACTGAAGGAGATACCCATCGGTAAACCGCTTGACAATATGCATCTCTACATCGTTGACCCGCAAGGGCATCGTCTGCCTGTGGGTGCAGCCGGCGAACTGTGGATCAGTGGCCCACAGGTGAGCCGAGGCTATCTGAACCGTCCAGAGAAGACGGCAGAGGTGTATATCGGCAACCCGTATACAGATAATGAAAAGTATGCCCGCGTCTATCGTTCTGGTGATATCGTGCGCTATCTGCCCGATGGCAATATCCAGTTTGTGGGTCGTCGTGACGGACAGGTGAAGATTCGCGGTTTCCGCATTGAATTGAAAGAGGTAGAGGCTGTGATCCGTGAATTCCCTGGTATCAAGGATGCCACCGTGCAGGCCTTCGATGAGGAAGGAGGTAGTGGCGGTAAGTTCACTGCTGCCTATATCGTCAGCGACAAACAGATTGATATTGAGGCGCTCAACAACTTCATCATCGACCAGAAGCCCCCGTATATGGTGCCAGCCGTGACAATGCAGATTGAAAACATCCCATTGAACCAGAACCAGAAGGTGAACAAGCGGGCCTTGCCTAAGCCTGAGAAGAAAGCAGCAGTTGTAGAAGAAAGCAATGTGCCAATGAACGTGCTCGAAGAGGCACTTCACGAGATGATAGCCGGTATCATGAATAACGGCGATTTTGGCATCACCACCATTCTCGGCTATGCAGGTCTGACCTCTATCTCTGCCATCAAACTCGCCGTACAGGTGAATAAGCGCTATGGCGTGACGCTCGACTCGAAATCGTTAGTAAAGAATGGAACACTGCAGAGCATCGAAAATGAAATACTTGGTGCGCTTATGTCCCCTCGCTCGGCTTTGCCGCTTGGCTCATCCAAGAACTTAGGGGGCTCAGTACCTTTGTCATTCGCCCAGACGGGTGTCTATTTCGAGTGCCTGAAGAATCCTACTTCAACGATTTATAACATCCCTTATCTGCTCAGTTATCCTGCAAGTATCGAGGCTGGTAAACTGGCAGATGTGGTGAAGCAGGCGGTGGCGGCTCATCCGGAACTGGGTGTTCACTTCACGACTGAGGGCGATACCATCGTGCAGACCTTGGCTGACAGCGTGCCTATAGAAGTACCCATCACGGAAATGAGCGATGAGGCTTTAACGGCTTATAAGAATGAGTTCGTACGCCCCTTCAATCTGCAAAAGGCACCGCTCTATCGTTTTGAGGTGGTGAAGACCGAAAGTGGAGTACATCTGCTGATGGATGTGCACCATCTGGTGTTTGACGGCGGTTCTGCCGATTTGTTTATCCGTCAGATATGTTCTGTGCTCGAAGGAATGTCTGTCGAGAAGGAATCCTATACCTACCTTGATTTCGTCAGCGATCAGCAGAAGGCTCAAGAGTCAGATGCCTTTAAGACTGCCCAGCAGTTCTTTGCCGAGAAACTCCAGACCTGTGAAGGTGCGAGTGAGATTCCTGCCGACCTGCCTAAGACGGATCAGCAGGGCTTTATCGGTGAGGCCGTCTGTCCAACTGATTATGACAAGGCTACAGCCTTCTGCCGTCAGCATGAGGTGACGCCTGCTCATCTGTTCTTGGCTGCCACAGCCTATGTGGTATCACGCTACACCAACAACCGTGAGGTTTATCTCAGCACCATCAGCAGTGGACGCTCGAACTTGAAGATTGCCGATACGGTGGGTATGTTTGTCAACACGCTCGCTTTAGGCCTTAACATCGACGATATCAGCGTCAGTGAGTATCTGAAAAAGACCAGCGAGACCTTCGACGAGACCCTGCGCCATGAGGACTATCCCTTCGCCCGCATTGCCACCGATTTTAGTTTTATGCCTGCTATTGCCTACGCCTACCAGGTGGGTGTGCTGTCGCAGTACACTGTTAATGGTCACTCCATCCAGCAGGAACTGTTGGAACTGAATGTGCCGAAGTTCAAGATTAATATCAAGATAGAAACGCGTGGTGTGGTGGTGCAGTATGACGATGCCCTCTATTCTGACCGTTTAGGCAACGCGATTGCCGAAAGCATCGTAGCCGTTGCAGAACGGATGATAGAGCAGCCACAAATGAAAGTTCGCCATCTCTCTATCGTCAGCAAGAGCCAGGAAGAAGAGTTGTCGCGTCTGCGTCAGACGGCAACCGGCGATGCCCCTTTCAAACTCTTCCATGCGTGTATCAGTCATTTTGCACAGACAGAGCCTGATCATGAGGCTTTGGTGGCTGTCGATACGAAATACACCTACAAGGAAATGGATGACGTGACGAACCGTATCGCTGCCGCCTTACAACAGAAGGGCGTAAAGGAACGTGACCGTGTGGCTCTGCTCCTGCCGCGTACCAGCAGGTTGATCCTCTCGCTCTTTGGTGTGCTGAAGGCAGGTGCTGCCTATATCCCTTGTGATCCGGACTATCCCGCAGACCGTATCAAACTGATTCTCGAAGACAGTGAGGCCCGTTATATCATCACGACAGCCGACCGCATGGACAGTGTGCCTGCTGATAAGGCTATCAATGTGGAGGAACTGCTTTCTGGCCCTTGCCATCCTGTGACGACTACCATTACTGGCGATGACCTGGCATATCTCATTTATACTTCGGGTTCCACAGGTCGTCCTAAGGGTGTCATGCTACGTCACGAGGGTATCTGCAATTATCTCTACGGCCATCCGGCCAATGTGTTTGCCAATGGCGTATTGACGGATGCGGATCGGGTGCTCAGTGTGACAACCATCTCGTTCGATGCAGCTCTGCAGGATATCGGTATGGCCTATTTCAATGGTAAGACGCTGATTTTAGCCACTGAGGAACAGGCCAATAACCCGCTCGACCTTTCACGTCTCATTCAGGAGCAACATATCAATATGGTGTCAGGTACACCATCCCGTTGGCAGACCTGGCTCACGAGTGATGACTTCTGCAAGGCCATCTCGCAGGTAAAGATCTGCCGTGCTGGCGGCGAGAAGTTCAGCGATGCTCTCCTGCAGCAGATGCGTAGCGTCACCAAGGCTCGCATCTTCAACTGCTATGGTCCTACGGAGATTACGGTGGCCTCGAACAATGCGGAACTGACGAATACCGAGATGGTTACCGTTGGCAAACCGCAATTGAATGTCAAGGAGTTTATTGTAGATGCCGATGGTAATGAGTTGCCGGTAGGTGTTGTTGGTGAACTCTATATCGGAGGTCGAGGTGTGGCTCGCGGCTATAATAACCTCGACGAGATGACCCGTGAACGGTTCGTTGACTATCACGGTGTGCGTATCTATAAGTCAGGCGACTATGCCAAGTGGTTGCCAGACGGCAATGTGGTCATCCTCGGACGTACAGACCACCAGATCAGGTTGCATGGCCTGCGTATCGAACTCGGTGAGATTGAGAACGTGATGCTCTCCGTAGAGGGTATGAAGAAGGTGGTCATCATGATCCGTAAGTTGAATGATAAGGAACATCTTTGTGCCTACTACACTGCCGACCATGAGATTGCGCCTGATGCTTTGAAGGCAGAGATTTCAAAGCGTCTGACGCAGTATATGGTGCCTACGGCTTACCTGCAATTGACAGAGATGCCGATGACACCTAATGGCAAGACGGATGTGAAGGCATTGCCCGAACCGCAACTTGCCGTTTCTTCGGCATACGTGGCGCCTGCTAATGATACGGAGAAGGCCTTCTGTGATATCTTTGCTGGTATTTTGCAAATGGATAAGGTGGGCGCTACGGATAACTTCTTCGAATTGGGAGGTACCTCGCTTGTAGTCACGCGTGTCATCATCGAGGCCGACAAGGCAGGACTGCATGTGGCATACGGCGATGTCTTCGCTAATCCGACACCTCGACAACTGGCCAGTCTGATTACTGGTGAGGCGGTTAGTGACGGGCCCGACGAAGTCGCCGACTTCGACTATACCGCCATCAACAATCTGTTGCAGCGCAATACCCTCGACAACTTCCTCAAAGGCGAGCGTCAGGCTTTGGGCAATGTGCTGTTGACAGGTGCTACAGGCTATCTGGGTATTCACATCCTAAGAGAATTGATCGACTCTGATGCCAAGCAGATCTATTGTCTGGTCCGTGGCAAGAGTCTAGAGGCTGCAGAGAGTCGTCTGCGCACGTTGCTTTACTACTATTTCGCCGATGCCTTCAAGCATCTTTTCGGTCAGCGCCTGCATGTCATTCTCGGCGATGTGACCAGCGACTTCGGCGAAGGCCTGCAAGTTGATACGGTATTCAACTGTGCTGCCATCGTGAAACATTTCTCTGAGGGTACGGAGATTGAGGATGTGAACATCGGCGGTGCCAAACGTTGTGTGGGCTTTTGTCTCAAGACCGGTGCCCAACTCATCCATATCTCTACTGCCAGTACCCGTGGCATGTGGGCAGGTACCATCAAGGATGATGTGTTTACCGAACAGCGGTTCTATTTGGGACAGTTCCTCGGCAATAAGTACATCTACTCGAAATTCATGGCCGAGCGGCTGATTCTCGATGCCGTCGCCCTTCATGGCTTGCGGGCGAAGATCATGCGTGTGGGTAATCTCGCCGCCCGTAGTACGGATGGTGAGTTCCAGGCCAATTTCTCCACCAACTCCTTCATGGGCCGTATCAAGGTCTATAATATGCTTGGCTGCTGTCCTTATGCTATGCGTAACAAGCAAGTGGAGTTCTCACCCATCAATGAAGTATCGAAAGCCATTGTGTTGCTGGCTACCACACCAACTGATAATACGGTGTTCCATCCATACAACATCCACGGCCAGTTCTTGGGTGATGTGCTCTTGGGTTTGAAGAGTGTTGGTGCAGGTATCCAGTTTGTGGAGCAGGAAGAGTTTGCTGAGGCAATGGAACAGGCCAAGGGCGATCCGCAGAAAGCCCGTCAACTGTCATCGTTGCTCGCTTATCAGGATATGGCCCACGGACAGAAGACGGCTGATGTGAAGCGTGATAATGACTATACCACGCAAGTGCTCTATCGTCTGGGCTTTGCTTTCTCACCCACGTCGTGGGACTATGTCGAGCGTATGCTTACTGCCATCGGTGGATTTGGATTCTTTGAGAAATGAATATTGAAGAGCGCTCTGCATTGACCACCCAGTTCTGGCGATTCCTCTGGTCTGCCATCCTGATAGCCCTATCAGGTTGTCTGGGTAATGTGGTTGACAGTATCATCGTTGGAAATCTGCTTGGCGGTGATGGCGTCAGTGCCATCAACCTGTCGAAGCCTGTCGTGCAGTTCATGTTCACCATCAGCATGCTCATCTCTGCAGGTGCCGGTATGCTGGTGGGTATGGCCCTCGGCAAGCAGGATCATCAGCGGGCTGCGTATATCTATACCCATTCGTTCTTTGGAAGTCTGGTCTTCGGACTCTTGCTCACCGTCTGTGGCATACTCTTCCCCGACCTCATCACCGGCTGGCTGTGTCAGAACGAACACTTGTTCCAACCCACACGCGACTATCTGGTTGTCATGCTTTGGGGTGCGCCGGCCTATATGGTGATGTGGGCCTTGTCGACGATGGTGGGTGTCGATGGCAGTCCTCGTCTGGTGTCAATCGCGATTCTGATCGACAATGCCGTTAATCTGGCACTTGATATTGTGTTCATTCAATATCTAGGGTGGGGCATCGAAGGTTCTTCGGCAGCAACAGTCGTCGGTCATCTGGTAGGCATTGCCCTCATGCTGCGCCACTGGTTATATGCCAATAATCATCTCCATTTCACACACGTGCATGAACAGCCGGTCTGGGGTAGCATCATCTCACAAGGTGCCCCCTTGGCTGTCGCCTCCGTCTGTCTGACGCTCCTCCTGCTCAGTGCTAACAGCATCGTGCTGTCATCCTTAGGACGTACGGGTATCTTTGCCTTCGCCGTCTGCATGAACCTCTTGCAGATCTATAACCTCTTCCTTTCAGGAACGTGTCGTACCCTCCAGTCGTTGGGTGCCATCCAGGTGGGAAAAGGTGATCAGGAGGCCTTCCGGCTCATTCTGCGTAAGGCTTTCAGTTTCATCACCATTGCCATGATCCTCACTTGTGTGTTTGTCTGGATCGACCCGCAGGCCATTGCCCATCTCTTCGGTGCCGATGAGCCGGAGCAGATTGCCGAGACCGACCATGCTTTGCGTGTCTTCTCATTGAGTTTCATCCCCTTCTGCTATATATATGTTGTCATGATTGTCTACAAACTCTACGCCCATCATCGCATGGCCCTGTTTATCTCCTTTGCCCTGTCGCTGACGGTTATCCCCGTGCTATGGTTGGTGTCGAAGTTTGCACCCAATCTCTTGTGGTATAGTTACTTGATGGCTTACATCATTGAAATAGTAACCATATTAGTGCTACATCATATGATGCACATAAAAACCGCTGAATAACGTAAAATTTGGTTTTTCGTTCGGTTTGGATAAATTTCTCACGCTCAAGAATGCAAATAAATTTGTATTCTCTTCGCTAACTCGAAATTTTGCACTACCTTTGCACCCAAAAATTGAGAGAATATGGAATCAAGATTGGTTATTTATAATACCCTGACGCGGCAGAAGGAACGCTTCGAGCCGTTGCATGCTCCCAATGTGGGCATGTATGTGTGTGGTCCTACAGTCTATGGTGATCCCCATTTAGGCCATGCCCGTCCTGCCATCACGTTCGATCTGGTGTTTCGCTACCTGAAACACTTGGGATATAAAGTAAGGTACGTGCGTAATATTACCGACGTGGGTCATCTGGAGCATGATGCCGACGAGGGTGAGGACAAGATTGCCAAGAAGGCCCGTCTGGAACAGTTGGAACCGATGGAGATCGCACAGTACTACACCAACCGTTACCATCAGGCGATGGATGCGCTGAATGTACTGCGCCCCAGCATCGAGCCCCATGCCACAGGTCACATCATCGAACAGCAGCAACTGGTACAGCAGATCCTCGACAATGGCTTTGCCTACGAGAGTAACGGCTCTGTCTATTTCGACATTGAGGCCTATAATAAGAAATATCAGTACGGTATCCTCTCCGGCCGCAGCCTTGAGAATATCAAGGATGCTTCACGCGAGAACCTCGATGGTGTAGGCGAGAAGCGCAATCAGGCTGACTTCGCCCTGTGGAAGAAGGCACAGCCTGAGCATATCATGCGCTGGCCCTCACCTTGGAGCGACGGCTTCCCCGGCTGGCACTGTGAGTGTACGGCGATGGGACGTAAGTACTTAGGCGAGGAGTTTGATATTCATGGCGGTGGCATGGATCTTGTGTTCCCGCATCATGAGTGTGAGATTGCCCAGGCTCAGGCTTCGATGGGGCATCCCGCCGTGAAGTACTGGATGCACAACAATATGCTGACCATCAACGGTCAGAAGATGGGAAAGTCGTACAATAACTTCATCACACTGGAGCAGTTCTTTACAGGCAACCATCCGTTGTTGGAGAAGGCCTACTCGCCCATGACCATCCGTTTCTTCGTGCTGAGTGCTCACTATCGCGGTACAGTGGACTTCTCCAACGAGGCGCTTGTAGCCGCAGAGAAGGGATTGGAGAAACTGATGAATGCGATTAGCGATTTGGATCGTGTTCAGGTGTCAGACAAGTGCGATGCAGAGACGGAACGTGTCGTGAAGACCCTCCGTCAGAAATGCTATGACGCGATGAACGACGACTTCGCCACACCTCAGGTGATTAGTTACCTCTTTGAGGCTTGCACCACCATCAACAAACTCGTTGATCACAAGGCCACCATCTGTGCTGACTGCTTGAGAGAACTGAAAGATGTCATGCACCTCTTCGCTGAGGACATCCTCGGACTGAAGGCTGAGAAGTCGGGCTCTAACGACACCCGTGAAGAGGCCTTTGGTAAGGTGGTCGATATGGTGCTTGAACTGCGTGCCAAGGCCAAGGCCGACAAGGACTGGGCAACCTCAGACAGGATTCGCGATGCACTCGCCGCTGCCGGCTTTGAGGTGAAGGACACGAAAGATGGCGTCACTTGGAAGTTAAATAGGTGAGAAGTGAAAAGTGAACAGTGAGCCTACGGGAGACCGTAGGCTTTTTTTGTCATGATGACTGAAACCGTGTGCTTCTTGAAATAATCGAAAGGCACATATTCCAGCCCCCTGTATGGACGGTCTGTGCCCCAAGAGTTCTTCATGATGAAATACTTCTTGCCCTCATCATCGTGGGCTATGCCGACGATGGCCATCCCATGACCTTCATCACACCAGCATACCCCGTGATGCTGGCGCACGGCTCGTTCGGTCTTGGCGAACAGCGAGTCCATAGGGATGTTCAGGTAGCGGTCGTGCAGCCAATTGTCGGGCGTATCCAGTTCCGTCTCCGCATAATAGGGCTTGTCGTCGTCGCGCATCAGTTGCAGATACTCCCCGGGTGCGCAGACGCTGCGGGCAAATTCCTGAGGCGTGTATTCTGCTCCCAGCATAAACACGTATCGTGGGGCGGGGGTATCCACTGAGCGCATGGCGTCATAGCCCACGATACCGTATTTCTCGATCAGTCTGAGCAGGGTGGCGGCCTCGCCCCGTTTACTCTCGGGGGCCTCCGGTTCCTGCTCCATCATCTTCTCTATATAATAAGGTGAGAGGTTCACCGAGTCACCCCATGCCAGATGCTCCGTCTCGATGGCGGCGAGCATGGCGTAGATCCAGCATGTCTCACTGTCGCCCTGATCCTTTACGGGGGTCATGCGGTTCAGCACTTCGTTCGTAAAGTGCAGCGACTCAGTCAGGCTGGTGGCATAACGGAAATCCTTCTTTTTTGCGCAGCCTGTCAGCAGCACCAGAATGGTTATCAGATAGACAATTCGTTTCATATCGGTTACAAAAGTACGAAATAATTCATAATTCATAATGCGAAATGCATATTTTTTAGTAATTTTGCAACCGATATGAAGATAGGAGACTTTGAAATCATGGCACCTGTGGGCTCACGCGAGTCGTTGGCAGCAGCCATCCAGGCGGGGGCAGACAGCATCTACTTCGGTATCGAGAAACTGAACATGCGGGCGCACTCTGCCTCTACGTTCACCATCGATGACCTGCGCGACATTGCCCGTCAGTGCGATGAACATGGCATCAAGAGTTATCTGACGGTGAACACCATCATCTATGGCGAGGACATCCCCCTGATGCACGAGATTGTCGATGCTGCCCATGAGGCTGGCATCTCCGCCGTCATCGCCTCCGATGTAGCGGTGATGACCTATTGTAACAAGGTGGGGCAGGAGGTGCATCTCTCCACCCAACTGAACATCTCCAACATCGAGGCACTGCGCTTCTATGCCCAGTTTGCCGATGTCGTGGTGCTGGCGAGAGAACTGAATATGGAACAGGTGGCTGAGATCTACCGTCAGGTGGAGGCAGAGCATATCTGTGGTCCAAGCGGTGAGCAAATTCGTATTGAGATGTTCTGTCACGGGGCTCTCTGCATGGCCATTAGCGGCAAGTGCTATATGAGCCTCCATGCTGCCAACCGCTCTGCCAATCGGGGCGAATGCATCCAGATCTGCCGTCGTAGTTATACTGCTACGGACAACGAAACGGGCTACCAACTAGAGATCGACAATAAGTATATCATGTCGCCCAAAGATCTGAAGACCGTGCGATTCATCGACAAGATGATGCATGCTGGTGTGCGTGTCTTCAAGATAGAAGGCCGTGCCCGTGGACCTGAGTATGTCTATACCGTCGTGAAGTGCTACAAGGAGGCTATCCATGCGGTGCTCGACGACATCTTCACGGAAGAGAAGAAGGACGAGTGGGATCGTCGTCTTGCCACCGTCTTCAACCGAGGTTTCTGGGACGGCTATTATCAAGGTCAACTCATGGGCGAGTGGAACAAGAACTACGGTTCCAACGCCACCGAGCGCAAGGTCTATATCGGCAAGGGCGTGAAGTACTTCTCCAAACTCGGTGTGGCGGAGTTCACCGTCGAGGCTACCACCTTCAAGGTGGGCGACAAAATGCTGATTACAGGTCCCACCACAGGTGTCATCTATGTCACTGCCGATGAGATCCACGACGATGACGGTCCTGTCGAGGTGGCCCAGCAAGGTACTAAGGTGTCCATCGCCGTTCCCGCCAAGGTTCGTCCCAGTGACAAACTCTTCAAACTTATAGATATTGAGAAAAATGGAAAAGAAGCAAAAATCCCTTGTTGAAAGGCTCTTGGGCAGGCTCCTGGTCTGTATGATTATCATCGTCCTTGGTATTTCATATATCCTGTTCTATTTGGAGAAACAGGCAACGCGCCAGTTTTATTCTGAGATATACCATAACAAGATGCTCATCACCAATGAGTACACTCGGCGCGTGATATCCGATGTCTATGTGGCTGTGACGAACAACCTCTATTATCTGGAACATTCATTGGACAAACCCGATATTCATGAGGCTGCTATGGAACGAATCGTGAAAAACGGTACACGTGTCCGTAGTTGTGGTCTCAGTTTTGTTAAGGACTATTATCCTCAAAAAAGTCATCTGTTCTGTCCCTTCGCCTGGCGAGACCCAGCCCATCCGGATGAGGTCTTGTCGCAAAACAAAGGCGATGATGGTTATGATTATCTTACGACCAACTGGTTCAAAGATGTCGTCGAGAGCGATTCTGCTAGATGGTCGGAGCCTTTCTATGACGGTTATGACGAATCGACACCGCTGTCATCCTATATGGTACCCATTCACGATCAGACAGGGCGTGTAGTAGCCGTGCTCGGAGCAGACATCTCGTTGGATTGGTTCGCTAATAAGTTGAGCGAGGCAGACTCCATCATCAACGAGAATAAGATGCTGATGGCCAGCATGTTTAACATCAAGTCAAAAAGTTTTATCATCAACCACGACGGCACCTATATTACCCATTCAGATGAAAAATTCATCATGAAGGATAATTTCTTCCGCCAGTTGGAGGCATACGACGGGAGTAATAGGGAAGGGGTGGTCATCAAGATATTAAATGGTGATGAGGACAAAAAAAGCCCGGAGAAGTTCCTTGTTGGCGGTACGGAATGCTATCTGTTCTATATGCCCGTGAAGTACACCCAATGGATATTGGTGACCGTCGTACCGTGTAAGGCCATTGACATGCTGTGCTATCTCAATGGTGCTACGGTGTTACTCATTGTCCTGTTGCCTCTGCTACTCTTTGCCTTTGTGGGCTATTATTATATGAAGAAGGCCATCGCTGCCTCTGTTAAGGATTGCCCCGGCGGCGAACGTTTCAAACAGGAATAATCCCCTTAAGACATCCATTTCTTCGCGCACGTGAGAAGGTGTAAGGGATATAAAAAATTAGTACTGTGTTCATATTTTCATGTCTTTTGATGCAAAACTAAAAAAAAGTTTGTATCTTTGCAGGCAAAAAGAGATTGATAATGACAATCAACGAGATACAGGACGAGATCATAGAGGAGTTTGCCGGGTTTGATGACTGGATGGACAAGTACCAGTTGCTCATTGATCTGGGCAACGAGCAGGAGCCGTTGGAGGAGAAATATAAGACGGAACAGAACCTGATTGACGGTTGCCAGAGCCGGGTGTGGTTAGTGGCGGAAGAAGTGAAAAGCGAAGAAGTGAAAAGTGAAAAGTTGATTCGCTTCCGGGCGGAGAGCGACGCACTGATCGTGAAGGGTATCGTGAGTCTGTTGATCCGCGTGTTCAGCGGACATACGCCACAGGAGATACTCGATGCCGACCTCTATTTCATTGACGAGATAGGGCTGAAGGAACACCTCTCGCCTACCCGCAGCAATGGGCTCTTGGCGATGGTGAAGCAGATGCGGATGTATGCATTGGTTTTTAACTCAACAACATAACAGGATTATGAAAAAGGTTTTATTATTCATCGCCATGATGGTTTCAATGACAAGTTTTGCTCAAAAGAAACTGGTGCTTTATTTCTCAGAGTCTGGAAGTACCAAGGCTGTGGCAGAGGAGTTGCAGAAACAACTCGGTGCCGACCTAGAGAGTATTCTCCCTGTAGAGCCTTATTCCGGTAACTTCCAGGAGACGATGCAACGCAACCAGCGCGAGACCCAGAGCGGTACGCTGCCCAAGATCAAAGCCCTCAAGGCAAAGATTGCCGACTACGACATTATCTTCCTCGGCTATCCCATCTGGGGTGGCACCTACGCCTCGCCGATAGCATCACTCCTCAAGGAGCAGGACTTTGCTGGCAAGAAAGTTGTGCCCTTCTGCACCTTCGGTAGCGGTGGTCTGAACACCTCGGCTGATGCACTCAAGAAGGTACTGCCAAAGGCCAACATACAGGCTGGCTACGGTGTGCGTGCCGCCAGGGTGGCTGCAGCAGCGAAGGAACTCGACAGATTCCTGAAGGAGAATGGTTATAAGAAAGGCTCTGTAAAGCCTCTGCCCGCCTATTCCGAGCAGAAGCCTGTGACAGTTGGTGAGATGGCCATCTTCGAGGCTGCCTGTTCCAGTTATCAGTTCCCCCTCGGCACTCCTGAGACCTGCGGCAAGCGCACGACCGACGACAGCATCGACTATGAGTTCAAGGTGAAGAGCCAGGGCTTCGGCGGTGGCGGTGCGCAGACTTCTACCATCTACGTGACGATGGGCAAGGAGGCAGGTGCCAAGCCAGAGTTCACACAAGTGGTGCGATAGGGACGATAAGACAATCATAGAATGGCTGGAAACGTAAAATGGTCGGATGATTACTGGCTCCTGCTGATGCAGATCTATTTGCAGAAGCCCGTGGGCATCAAGCCGATGTATAGTCGGAAGATGGTGGACTTGAGCCTGGAACTGCACATCGCGCCTAATATCCTGTTTGCGCGGATGTGCCAGATTGCCAACTTGGAGACACCGCGCATCGAGCATTTATGGGAGACCTACGGCAACAACCCCCAAAAACTATCACGGGCTGTCAAACTATGGCGCGAGATGCGGGGGTATGGCTTTGCAGATGCGTTCTATGAGGGCGTGGAGGTGAACGAGACCTTCGAGCGCGACTTTCGTCCGATTGCCGGTAAGGGCAGTATGACGCCCGTGATGCTCATCCTCATACTCGACCAGTATTTCCGTCTGACGCCCAACACGATGGTCGTCGAGACGCCCGAGATACAGGAACTGGCACGGCTCATCAAGAAGACACCGTTAGAGGTGGCCGATGCGATGGAGGTGTTCCAGCATTGCGACCCCTATTTGAATCGGAAGGACGTGACGTTCAGTCCCTTGCTTCTGCCGTGTACGGAGGTGTGGCGGCGTTTCGGCAATGCCAATACCGAGGAACTGGCCTCGTATGCTGCACAGTTGAAGGAATATTTTAAATAGTAATGGCACAGAGTCAGATACAGGAGCAGAGACAGACGCAGGGGCAGAAACTGGTACAGTCCATCTCCCACCAGCAGTTGTTGCAGGCCACGCTCGTGGAACTGCCCATCACCCAACTGGTGGATCGTATCAATACGGAGATGAACGACAATCCTGCTTTGGAGGTAGATGCCAGTTATGACATCTCGGATACGCCAGACTATCCGGATGATCCGGATGACCTGGAACTCTCTGATGACTATGCCGTCAGCACCGAGCGCGAGGAACGGCAGTCAGCCCTAGATGAGGCTCTTGCGGGTATCGGGCGCGACGATGAGGACCTGCCCGTCTACCACAGTGGTAGCAACGTGGCTGAGGACCGTGAGGAGATGGTCTACGGACAGAGTGAGTCGTTCTATGACCAGTTGATGGAACAAGTGGGCGAGACAGAACTCACCGACCGCCAGCGGGATATCATGGAGTATTTGATCGGCTCACTGGATGACGACGGCCTGTTGCGCAAGCCGTCGGATGTCATCAGCGACGAACTCGCCATCTATCATAATATCGACGCCACCCATCAGGAGATAGAACACGTGCTGAAAGTGTTGCAGGACTTCGACCCTGCCGGCATCGGTGCCCGTTCGTTGCAGGAATGTCTGCTCATCCAGATCAGTCGTCGCGACGACTCGAAGGTGAAGACGCTGATGCAACTGGTCATTGCCGACTATTTCGATGCCTTCACTAAGAAGCACTGGAACAAGATACAAGCAGCCCTCTCGCTGACAGACATTCAGGCGGAGGCGCTGTTCAAGGAACTGCGTAAGTTGAATCCCCGTCCGGGAGCCTCGATGGGTGAGACGGTGGGACGCAGTATCCAGCAGATTACCCCCGACTTCATCATTGATACGCAGGACGACGGGACGGTCACTTGCACCCTCAACAACGGGGAGGTGCCGGAACTGAAAGTCTCGCAGTCGTTTGTCGACTCGATGAAGGAGTATCAGGACAGCAAGGATCAACTGAGTCGTCAGACCAAGGAGGCCCTGCTCTATATTAAGAAGAAAGTGGATGCGGCACAGGGTTTCATCGAGGCCATCAAGGTGCGTCGCCACACGCTGACCATTACGATGCAGGCCATCATCACCTTGCAGCATCAATTCTTCCTTGACGGCGACGAGGCCTCGTTACGCCCGATGATTCTGAAAGATGTAGCAGAGAAGACGGGTCTCGACCTGAGCACCATCTCGCGTGTCAGCAACTCAAAGTATGCCCAGACACGTTGGGGCACCTTCCCGCTGCGCCATTTTTTCAGTGACAGTTACGTGACGGAGAGTGGCGAGGAACTCTCTACCCGTCAAATCAAGGCTATCCTGCGTGACATCGTGGAGGCCGAGGACAAACAGAAACCGCTGAGCGATGATGCCATCAAGGAAGAACTCGCCAAGAAGGGTTTCCCGATAGCCCGTCGCACGGTGGCCAAGTACCGTGAACAATTAGGCATCCCTATTGCAAGACTGAGAAAGTGAAGGATGATTAAAAGGGATAAGACCATCATATTGACCGCAAGGGTAGTGAGCCTGGTGTTCACACCGTTCTACCTGCCCATCCTCGGACTGATAGCCCTGTTCACGCTGAGTTATCTCCGTCTGATGCCGTGGCGCTATAAGTTGCAGGTGCTCATCATTGTCTATCTCTTCACCGTCCTGTTGCCTACCGCGCTGATTCACCTCTATCGCCGCTATCAGGGCTGGACGCTGATTCAGTTGGGCAATAAGGAGCGCCGTATGGTGCCATATGTCATCAGTATCCTCTGTTACTTCGCCTGTGCCTACTGGATGGATTATCTGCACATCCCCCATTTCATGAGTAACATCGTGACGGCGGCACTGTTCATCCAGATTGTCTGTGCCCTGATCAATGTGTGGTGGAAGATCTCCGCCCATATGGCAGCCATCGGTGGCGTTGCAGGTGCCTTGTTCGTCTTTGCCGAGGTGTTCGCCTTCAATCCCGTCTGGTGGCACTGTCTCGTGTTCGTCGTGGCAGGCATTCTCGGCACCAGTCGTATGATCCTCCGTCAGCACACGCTGTTGCAGGTGGTGGTTGGTTTCTTAGTGGGCATTGTCTGTGCCATTATTGGTATCATCTTTTTATAGCATATGAATCCGTTAGTAAGTATCATTATGGGTAGCACGAGCGACCTGCCCGTTATGGAGAAAGCCTGCAAGTTGCTCGACGAGATGCAGGTGCCTTTTGAAGTGAATGCCCTTTCCGCCCACCGTACGCCGGAGGCTGTGGAGGAGTTTGCCCGTACCGCTCAGGAGCGTGGGGTGAAGGTGATTATCGCCGGTGCCGGTATGGCAGCCGCCCTGCCGGGTGTCATTGCTGCTTCCACCACGCTGCCCGTCATCGGTGTGCCTATTAAGGGTATGCTTGACGGTCTCGACGCCCTCCTTTCCATCGTCCAGATGCCCCCGGGCATCCCTGTGGCTACCGTCGGTGTGAACGGAGCCCAGAATGCCGCCATCCTCGCAGTTGAGATGATGGCACTCGGTGACCCTTCTCTGGCGCAGCGACTGGCCGTATATAAGGGTAGTCTGAAGATCAAGATTGAAAAGGCCAATGAGGAATTAGCACAGATTAAATATGAATATAAGACGAATTAGTTCGGAAGCGCGTGTCGGCAATATCGGCATTGGCGGTTCCAACCCCGTCCGCATCCAGTCGATGGCGACGGTGGATACCAACGACACCGAGGGTTGTGTGGCGCAGGCCAAACGTATCATCGATGCGGGTGGTGAACTGGTGCGCTTCACCACCCAGGGAACCCGTGAGGCGGAGAACATGAAGAACATCTCTGCCCGTTTGAAGGCTGATGGCTTTCAGACTCCCCTTGTGGCCGATGTGCATTTTACCGCCCATACGGCCGATGTGGCTGCCCTCTACTGTGAGAAGGTGCGTATCAATCCCGGCAATTATGTCGACCCGGGTCGGACCTTTAAGCATCTGGAATACACTGATGAGGAATATGCTGCCGAGTTACAGAAAATTGAACGGCAACTCGTGCCGTTCCTGGATATCTGCAAGGCACACCATACGGCCGTGCGCATTGGAGTGAATCACGGTTCGCTCAGTGACCGTATCATGTCACGATATGGCGACACGCCAGAGGGTATCGTGGAGAGTTGTATGGAGTTCCTCCGCATTTTTAAGCGTGAGAACTTCAATGATGTTGTCATCTCTATCAAGGCTTCAAATACGGTGGTGATGGTGACAACTGTCCGTCTATTGGTGAAGACGATGGACAAGGAGGATATGCACTACCCGTTGCACCTCGGTGTCACGGAGGCCGGCGAGGGTGAGGACGGGCGAATCAAGAGTGCTGTGGGTATAGGTGCCTTGTTGACAGAGGGTATTGGTGATACGATCCGTGTCTCGTTGAGTGAAGAACCTGAGTTTGAGATTCCAGTGGCCCGTAAACTCGTGGATATGATTGATGAGTGTGTTGCCCTGCGTGCACAGGCTGAAGCCTCTATCAAGGACGATACCATCACTCTCACCCTTGATGCACCTGATTGGGAAACGCTGCAACTGAAGGCTGCTATGGCTGTTGGTGGCCTCTTCATTGATCACAAAGCCACAAAACTTGAAATCGTATTGGACAGTGGTAGCAAACTCTCAATTTTCAATTCTCAACTCTCAACTCTCTCCGATGCAATTCTGCAGGCCGCCCGTATCAAGTTCACTAAGACTGAATACATTTCCTGCCCAGGATGTGGGCGTACGCTCTACAATCTTCAGGAGACTATTGCCCGTATCAAGGCTGCCACTAAAGACCTTGTAGGTCTGAAGATTGGTATCATGGGCTGTATCGTCAACGGCCCGGGCGAGATGGCTGATGCCGACTATGGCTACGTAGGTGCGGGACGAGGCAAAATCTCCCTTTACAGGGCAAAAGAGTGCATCGAGAAGAATATCCCTGAGTCAGAGGCCGTTGACAGACTCCTCGAACTCATCCACAAAGACCGCCAGCAATAGTTGGCAGTCTTTTTATTCTTACACCCGTAAGCACATCATCGTCAGATCGTCGTTTGGCTCTGCACCATTGCGATGGCATTCTACCTCTGTGGCCAGTGTTTCAATGACTTGTTTGGCATTGTCGAAGTGGGTATTTTGAAGAATATTGAGCAAACGATCGTCGCCAAACTGCTTCTGTTGGGGATTCTCGGCTTCGTTGAGTCCGTCGGTATAGATAAACAAGGCGCGTCCCTTGATATTCTCTATCTCTTCGCCAGCGAATTCCAAGTTGGGCCATAGGCCGATGGGTGCGTTTACCTCCATCTGGAGGAATTCGCCCTGATTGTCCCCACCGCCTATCACGGGTGGGTTGTGGCCAGCGTTACAGAACCAAAGATGGCCCGTATTCAGGTCGATTAGTCCTACAAACATGGTAACAAACATATTCTGCAGATTGTCTTCCGACAAGGCCTGATTCATACGTGTACAGATATCAGCAGGATTCTTGCCTTGAGTAGCAAAGGTGCGGAATAGTCGTGTGGCCTGTGCCATAAAGAGTGAGGCTGGTACGCCCTTGCCTGACACGTCGCCCACACAGAAGTGGAGTTTGTTGCCCTGCAACACGTAGCAGTAGAGGTCGCCACCCACTTCCCTCGCTGGTGTCATCAAGGCATAGATATCCAGTCCTTCGCAATCAGGGAACACATGGGGTACCATCGACATCTGGATATCACGGGCAATACGCAGTTCACTCTCGATACGCTCCTTGACGGCATTCACCTCAGCCAGTCTGCGGGCGGCTCTTCGACGGTGAAGCGTGTAGATTGTGAAGAACACCACCAATAGTACCATCGCTATTGCCGTGCCGATGAGTCGCTGGCGGGTCAGGTCGGCCTGTTGCTCCGCTATCTTTCGCTCTTTCTCCTGCGTCTCATACACCACAGCCAGTTCAGCAGCATCTTCCTGTCGGCTCTTTTCTTCTACAGTGTCGAGCAGGTTGATCAGTTTGTCGGCAATCCTTAGTGCCCCTTCGTTATGTCCTAGATGCCTCTGGGCCTTGAATTGTCCACCAAGCACGCTGGTGAGGTATTTCATGGTATATTGCGACTCATTGCTGACGTAGAACGAATCTGATGCCTCAAGGGCGGCCTTCATCTCGCTCCATTTTCCTGATTCCTCCAAATAGGCCGATGAAGTCTTCCGTCCCACAGGCGTGTGGGCATAGTCGGTAGCCAGATAGGCCTTATAGTGTGCCTCAGCCTCCTTGGGTTGGCCAGCGCAGACATACATCCTGGCTTCGGCTATCTCCTTGTCGGCTGTTGCCTGGTCTTTCACATAGTCTATGATGTTTTTTGTTGTCACCATCTGTTCGTAGGCTTTCTCCAGTCGTGGCAACCATAATTTTGCAGTCTCTATCTTCTCATTCTCAACATTGTAGTTGATGGCATCAACGGTCATCATAAACAATTGATAGAAGGATGAGAAACTATCGGCATTCACAAGCACTTCCTCATAGAGTTTGTAGGCCTGTTCGTAACTCTTGTTTCCCTCGTCGACGTGCTTTAGTACAAACTGACAACAGCCGATGGCCTCCACATAGTCAGGCTTGTATTTGCGGGCCACAAATGATGTGTCGTTATTGGCCTCAGCCAGTGCCTCAGTCGCGTAGGTCATCGCACGTTCCGTATTTCCCATATTCTGTTCCGAATTGATCAGCAAGACATAGGCAAAATAGTGGTAACGGCGGTTCTCTTTCTTCAGGTTCTCATCTTTCACGGCACGAAGGGCAAACATCTCCGACACACGGGGCTGGAACTGCTCGCTGTACACCTGGGCACGACGACAGTTGGCTAAACCCTCCGAATAGATACCCTCATCTCTCAGACTGTCGATAAAAGCCAAAGCCTGTTCCGGTTGGTCGGACATCATGTCGTAGAGTGTCGAGGTAAGACTGTCGATAGCCACGTCTTTTTCCCATCCGCCATGCTGACCTGTACAGCCAGTCATCAGCAGGACTACCACTATTTTGATAAAAAGAGCCTTTCTCATACGTGGGAAATAAATGGAAATCTTATTTCATCAGGATTTTGGAGAGTTCCCTCATGCCTTCGGAAGCACCTTTCTGAATCTGCTGGACGCGATCTCCTGCATTGACGGGGTTGGGGTCGATGAGGTAAATAGGAATGCCAGGACGCGCATAATGGAGCAGTCCGGCAGCAGGATAGACCACCAGTGAGGTGCCGATGACAATCAGGATGTCGGCCTGCTGCACTTCCTCGGCAGCATCTTCTATCATGGGTACTGCCTCGCCAAAGAATACGATGAAAGGACGGAGCAGCGAGCCGTCGCCGGCCTTCGTGCCGGGCTCAACCTCGCAGTTCTCAGGGGTGAGCGTAATCTGGTAACGAGGATCATCGACGTCACGACTGGAGCACACTTTCATCAGTTCGCCGTGTAGGTGGATGACCTTCGAAGAACCCGCCATCTCGTGGAGGTTGTCGACATTCTGGGTGACGACGGTCACATCGTACTGCTCTTCCAGTTTTGCCACCAGTTTATGTCCCTCGTTGGGCTGCACGCCCCAGCATTTCTTGCGGAGCATATTGTAGAAGTTCGTTACAAGGGTAGGGTCTGCCAACCAACCTTCGTGGGTGGCGACTTTCTGTACGGGATAGTTCTCCCAAAGGCCGTCAGCGTCGCGGAACGTCTTGAGTCCGCTCTCAACCGACATGCCAGCACCTGTCAATACAACAATCTTTTTCATAAGCAAAATGATTATATTCGCCTGCAAATTTACAAAAAACGCCACAGATTTTACATTATTTCACTACTTTTTTATATTAATCTGTGTTAATCTGTGCAATCTGTAACTAAAAAGTATTACCTTTGCAGCCGATTTTAGAATTTACACATTATTTATAATAGGAAAGAATGGATAAAGTAAGTTACGCTTTGGGTCTGGGTATCGGACAGCAGTTGGCTCAGATGGGTGCCGAGGGTATCAGTGCCGAAGACTTTGCTGCTGCCATCAAGGATGTGTTGGAAGGCAACGAATTGAAGGTGTCGCACCGTGAGGCCCAGGGCATCGTCCAGGATTATTTTCAGAAACAGGAGAAGATGATTCAGGCACAGCGTGCTGAGGCAGGCAAGGCCCATAAGGAGGCCGGCGAGAAGTACCTTGCCGAGAATGCCAAGAAGGCCGGTGTCATCACCCTGCCAAGCGGCCTGCAGTATCAGGTGTTGAAGGAAGGCAACGGCAAGAAGCCGTCGGCGAAAGACACCGTGATGTGCCATTATGAGGGTTTCCTGATCGACGGTACTGTGTTTGACAGCAGCATCCAGCGTGGCGAGCCCGCCACCTTCCCTCTGCAGCAGGTTATCGCTGGTTGGACGGAAGGTTTGCAATTGATGCAGGAAGGTGCCAAATATCGTTTCTTCATCCCCTACCGGCTGGGTTATGGCGAGGGTGGCGCTGGCAGTTCCATACCACCGTTTGCTGCCCTGATTTTCGATGTGGAGTTAATACAAGTAGTTTAAACAAATAACAGAAAAGCAATGAGAAAATTAATGTTTGTAGCCGCTATGGCTATTGCAGCCGCTGCATTTACCGGTTGCGGGAATTCTACTCCGAAGGCCAGCCTGAAGAGCGATGTTGATACAATGAGTTATGCCATTGGTCTGGCACAGACTCAGGGTCTGAAGGAATACCTTGTGGGTAGCCTGGGTGTTGATACGGCCTATATGGCTGAGTTCATCAAGGGTCTCAATGAAGGTGCTAACGCTGGTGACAACAAGAAGAAGGCTGCCTACTATGCAGGTATCCAGATTGGTCAGCAGATTTCTACCCGTATGATTAAGGGTATCAACCACGAGGTCTTTGGTGAGGACTCCACCAAGACCATCTCCATGAAGAACTTCATGGCCGGTTTTGTGGCCGGTACCACTGGCAAAGGTGCCCTGATGACGGTTGACTCTGCCCAGAACGTGGCTCAGACGCTGATGCAGGCCATCAAGGCCCGTGAGATGGAGAAGACCTACGGTCCGAACAAGGAGGCCGGTGAGAAATTCCTCGCTGCCAATGCCAAGAAGGACGGTGTGAAGACACTGCCCAGCGGTGTACAGTATAAGGTGATTAAGGAAGGCACCGGTGCCATCCCTGCCGACACTTCACTTGTGAAGGTTCACTATGAGGGTCGTCTGCTGAACGATTCTATCTTCGACAGTTCTTACAAGCGTGGTGAGCCCATCAACCTGCGCTGCAACCAGACCATCAAGGGCTGGACCGACGCGATGGTTCACATGCCTGCTGGCTCTATCTGGGAGGTTTACATTCCTCAGGATCTCGCTTACGGTGAGCGCGAGCAGGGTATCATCAAGCCCTTCTCCATGCTGATTTTCAAGATCGAACTCCTTGAGGTTAATCCTAAAAAGTAATGAAGAAAGTGATTATACTGGCACTCGCCCTTGTGGCGGGTGCTTCTTTGTATCCTGCAGAAGCCGCAAAGAAGAAGGATAAGATACAGGCAGCAACGCCCGTTGTGGTGCCTGTGCAGTTGGCCACCAGCAGCGACTCCGTCAGTTATGCGGCTGGTATGAACGCCACCAATGGTCTGCTACCGTACCTCATTCAGCAGCAGGGCGTCGATACTGCCTACATAGCCGACTTTATCCGTGGCTTCCAGGAAGTGGCTCAGGCAGGTGCAGACCCGAAGATGAAGGCCTATGCGGCTGGTCTGGGGATTGCCACTCAGGTGCGCGACCGGATGTTGCCGGACATTGTGAAGGAATTCACCGACTCGCCCGACTCGATCATCGCCAACCTGTTCTTTCGTGGCTTTACCGATGCCTTGCAGAAGGACACGACCGTCTTTACGCAGAGTGTTGCAGACGCATTCTTCAGCAAGAAGCAGCGTGCGGACAAGGCCGCCAAGGAGGAGAAACTCTACGGTCCGAACCGTGACGCCGGCGAGGCCTTCCTGGCTGAGAATGCCAAAAAGGAAGGTGTGGTCACCACCCGCAGCGGCTTGCAGTACAAGGTGCTTGTGAAGGGTGAGGGAGAGGTTCCCCAAAAAACCGACAAGGTCCAGGTTCATTACGAAGGTCGTCTGATAGATGGTACGGTGTTTGACGCTTCCAAGAAGCATGGCGACAAACCGTTGGAGTTCCGTGCCGATCAGGTGATTGCCGGATGGACGGAAGCCCTGACAATGATGCCTGTGGGTTCGAAGTGGCAACTCTATATCCCCTACAAACTGGCATACGGCAACCGTAACCAAGGTGAGATTAAACCTTACAGTGCCTTGATCTTCGACGTGGAATTGGTAGGTATCGCAAATAAGAAATAAGAATGGAGAAAATAGATCATCTTGACAGGAAGATCCTGCGCATTCTCTCAAAGAATGCCCGTATCCCGTTTAAGGATGTGGCAGCCGAGTGTAATGTCTCGCGTGCCGCCATCCACCAACGTGTGCAGCATCTCATCGAGGCCGATGTCATCACGGGTAGCGGCTTCGACGTCAATCCGAAGAGCCTGGGTTACAGCACCTGCACCTATGTGGGTATCAATCTGGAGAAAGGTTCGATGTATAAGGATGTGGTGGAGCGTCTGCAGCATATCCCTGAGGTGGTAGAGTGTCACTTCACCACAGGACCTTACACAATGATGGTAAAACTCTATGCTCGCGACAACGAACAGTTGATGGACTTGCTCAACGGCAAGTTGCAGGGCATTCCTGGTGTCGTAGCCACAGAGACTCTGATCTCATTGGAACAGAGTATCAAACGGGAAATTCCTGTTAATCTGGATGAAGAATAACAGGTATGGGTAAGTTTGAACTACAGTCGTATCTCGATAAGGTCTATGAGCGTTTTCCCGAGGCGGAGTATCAGCCCGTCATCGGTATTACGGGGAATTTTGAGGATATAACTTGTAAACTGAGTCAGGGCTATTACCAGTCGGTGGTGGCTGCTGGCGGTGTGCCGATGATTATCCCGCCTGTCGAGGATGCTAATACGTTGGTCAACACCCTTGATCGCATTGACGCGCTCATCTTGAGCGGTGGCGGCGACATCAACCCCCTCTTCGGAGGCGATGAGCCCTCGCCCCGTCTGCGCGGTATCAACCAGAAGCGCGACTTACCCGAACTCATGATTACCCGACTGGCCTACAACCGTCAGATACCTATCCTGGGCATCTGTCGTGGTATCCAAACCCTCGCTATCGCCCTGGGCGGCAAGGTGGCGCAGGACATCAGCATTCAGGCGAGCATAAAGCATTCGCAGGAGGCCGATCGCGCTGAGCAGACCCACAGCGTGAAGATCGACAAGGACTCCATCCTCTACAGTCTCTATGGCGAGGAAAAGATCTATGTCAACTCCTTCCACCATCAGGCCGTGAAGGATCCCGGCGATAAGTTCCGTGTGGTGGCGAAGTCGAGCGACAACATCGTTGAGGCAATGGAGAGCAGCGAGTTCAAGTCCATCATCGGTGTGCAGTGGCATCCGGAGTGCTTTGAGGAGGGTATGCCCCTGTTCCGCTGGTTAGTTGAGGAGGCGAAGGCCTTCCGCCGTGCCAACGAACTGCATGACCGTGTGCTGACCCTCGACACCCATTGCGACACGCCGATGTTCTTCCCGCAGGGCATCCATTTCGACCACCGCGACTCGAAGATCCTTGTCGACCTGCACAAGATGAACGAGGGTCGTCAGGATGCCACCATTATGGTGGCTTACCTGCCCCAACCGAAGATTGGGGAGACCTTTTCCTCACTCGTCGACTTCGATGTGCCCGGGCCGTTGGAATATGCCGATCTTATCTTTGACAAGATCGAGGAGATCGTCGAGGTCAACCGTAAGTATATCAGCATTGCCCGTACGCCGGGAGACCTCTATGAGGACAAGCGCCACGGACGCAAGTCGATCATGCTGGGCATCGAGAACGGACTGGCGCTCAATGGTCAGTTGCAGAACCTGCAACACTTCGCCCAGCGCGGGGTGGTCTATATGACGCTCTGTCACAACGGCGATAATGAGATATGCGATTCCGCCAAGGGCTGTAACACCCATGGCGGCGTGAGTCGTTTCGGTGAACAGGTTATTCGTGAGATGAACCGTCTCGGTATCATGGTTGACTTGAGTCATGCAGCCGAGAAGAGTTTCTATGATGCCTTGGAGATCAGCGGCATGCCTATTGTGTGCAGCCATAGCAGTTGTCGGGCACTCTGCGACCATCCCCGTAACCTCACTGACGACCAAATGCGTGCTCTGGCCGCCAAGGGTGGTGTGGCACAGACCACACTCTATCCAGGCTTCTTGAAGAAGGATGGCGAGGCCACCATCATGGATGCCATTGCCCATCTGGAACATGCCATCAAGATTATGGGCATCGACCATGTCGGGTTAGGAACCGACTTCGACGGCGATGGCGGTATCATCGGTTTGGCCGACTCTTCCGAACTGATCAATTTCACCCGTCAACTGCTGACCCGCCGCTATAGTGAGCGTGACATTCAGAAGATCTGGGGCGGTAACTTCCTCCGCGTCATGGGCCTCGTGCAGAAAATTAGAAATTAGGAATTAGAAATTATGATTACCTCCAGCCGAAAGTATCGTCCTTTATTCCCATCGAATCAACGCCTCCCATCACCTCAAAAGTATTGTCCTTTAACTCCCAAGCGAAGCGATAACTTCCTTTAAATCCCTTTAACTTCCAAACAACTTCCAATATAATGAAAAAAAGTCTGGTATGGGTGGGAGTGATACTTTTCACTTTTCACTTCTCACTTTTCACTTCATGTGGTCTCCGCAAGCAAGCCACTGACAACAGTGTCTCGATGCAGCCCGTCGGTCCTGCGTTTTGTGCCGACAGTGCCTACCTGTTCTGTCAGCAGCAGTGCGACTTCGGCCCGCGGACGATGAACAGCAAGGCCCACGATGACTGTGAACAGTGGATTGTCCGGAAATTTCAGTCTTACGGCATGACCGTTATCCCTCAGAAGACCGTCCTCCAAGGCTACGACGGCA
This sequence comes from Prevotella sp., assembly GCA_017518935.1. Taxonomy (GTDB): domain Bacteria; phylum Bacteroidota; class Bacteroidia; order Bacteroidales; family Bacteroidaceae; genus Prevotella. The sequence continues at coordinate 13,374 of JAFWTK010000221.1, read as the reverse complement.
CACCGCTCCGTAGCACGAACATCATCGCCAGTTACAAACCCGAACTCACCTCGCGCATCCTGCTCTGTGCTCACTGGGACTCCCGTCCCTGGGCCGATAATGACCCTGATGAAGCCAACTGGCACAAGCCCGTGATGGCTGCCAACGACGGAGCCTCCGGTGTGGCCGTGATGCTTGAGATCGCCCGTCAACTTCCCGACTCCTTGGCCATTGGCATTGATTTCATCTGCTTCGATGCTGAGGATTATGGCTATCCCCAATGGGAAACGGGCATCGACCCCGGTAACACTTTTGCCTTGGGTGCTCAGTACTGGTCGGCTAATCCCCATAAACAGGGGTATACGGCCCGTTATGGCATTCTACTCGACATGGTGGGCGGACAGGGCGCACAGTTCCATCAGGAGGTGATGTCGAAGCATTATGCCGGCAGCATTGTCGACAAAGTATGGCGTGCTGCTTCTGTGGTGGGTTATAGTTCTTTCTTCCCTGTGAAAGAGGGTATTGGCATCACCGACGACCATCTCCCGTGAACACCGTTGCCAAGATTCCCTGCATCGATATTATCCCATATTATCCTTTCTGCGAGCAGAGCAGTTTCGGCCCCACATGGCATACTGTCAACGACGATATGGCGCATATCGACAAGAGCACCCTTCAGGCCGTCGGCCAGACCGTCATTCAGGTGCTCTTTTCTGAAAAATAGGTAAAAGTCTTTTGCTTTTTTAGGCGTCGGCAAAGACCTTTCCGTCGTCAAGGGTAATCTGCCGTTTGGTGTATTCGCTATGAAAATCGTTTTTCAGACGGTCGAGATAGCGGGCACTCTCCCATTTGCACATCGGCAGGTCGTGGAGCAGGTAGTTGCCGCATGCCTCCGGTTGTGTGGCGGGAACCTCTGTCTGCGTGAGGATCCACGCTAAGCATTCGATGGTCAGTTGGCGCATGTCCTCGACAGTGTAGGTACCCGTCATGATGATATACATGCCCGTCAGGCAGCCCATGGGTCCGACATACACCACATTGTCCTTCACCCGGCTGTTGCGGAACCAGGTGGCCATGAGGTGCTCCATGCTATGGATGGCCGCCGGAGCCATGGCAGGCTCTTTGTTGGGTTCTGTGATGCGCAGGTCGAACGTGGTAAAACCCCTATCCTCACGCGACACGTAGATGCCAGGCTTCAAATGCGTGTGGTCAATCGTAAAACTCTGTATAACCTCCATATTTTACCTTTTAACTTTTACTTTTTACCTTTTAAAGGCTTTCGATGAATGACTTGGTGGTTTGGAACGATTTCTCGGCGACGGTGTCCCAGAAGTTATGGTACTGCGAGGCGTCAGTGTCGCGCAGGGGGATGTCGCTGATGAGACGGAACGAGATAAACGGCACCTTGTAGATGTAACACACTTGTGCGATGGCGCACGATTCCATATCGACGGCCTTCGCCTCGGGGAAGTGACCGATAATCTCGCGCATCTTTTCCTTGGTGTCCACGAACCAGTCGCCGGTGACGACGAGTCCCGGTTTCGCACCAGTTAGCAGGGCCTTCTCCAACAGGTACGGGTCGGCTTTGTAACGTATAGGTAGGCCCTGCACCTGACCGTAGACGGTGGTGTCGTCGATGGCTTTGCCGCAATACACGTCGTGGTAGGTCAGTTCGCTGCTCACTACCACATCCTGCAGGTTGATGTCGTCGCCGTTGCCGCCGGCACAACCTGTGGAAATAATGCAGTCGGGCTTGTACTGGCGGATCATCTCCACCGCCTGGATGGCGGCATTCACGGTAGCGATGCCACTCTTTTGCAGAATCACTTTGTCTTCGGGGAATAATGGACGGAGTTGCTTCAACTCCTTTTCCATCGCTACAATCATTCCAATCTTCATACTTTTTTACTTTCTTATGGTTTTACATTCGGGCGTCGGGGTGCTGATACACTTTGTGGCGCTGGCGCACGGCCTCATACATCAGGATGGCGGCTGAGACGCTCACATTGAGGGAGTCGAGGCGACCGAGCATGGGGATGCGGATATGCGCGTCGGCAGCCTCGCGCCAGACCGTGGTGAGGCCTGTCGACTCAGTGCCCATCACGATGGCGGTGGCCTCGTGCATATCGTAGTCGTAGTAGTCGTATGAGTCCTGCAACTGCGCCGTGAGGATGCATATCTTATTGGCTTTCAGGAAGTCGATGCACTCCTTCGACGTGCAGACGGCCGTCGGTACGCTGAACACCCCGCCGATGCTGGCGCGGATCAAATTCGGGTTGTAGAGGTCGGTGAGGGGGTCGCACACAATGACGGCATCTACGCCTGCAGCCTCGGCGGTGCGCAGGATGGCCCCGAGGTTACCGGGCTTTTCCACGCTCTCGAGCACCACGATGAGCGGATGCTTTTTCAGGGAGATGTCTTTCAGCCGGTGCCCCTTGCATTTCGCCACGGCGATGATGCCTTCCGTGCTCTCGCGATATGCCATCTTCTCATACACCTGCGGCGTGACGATGGTGGTGTGCAGGTGGCCCGTGTAGTTCAGGCTGTCGAGCACAAACAGTTCCTTCACCTCGTAGCCGCAGGCGATGCAGTGCTCAATCTCGCGCTGACCCTCCACTACGAAGAGTCCTTCCTCGCGGCGCAGTGCCGACTTCTGTTGCAGGGCCACGACGTGCTTTATGCGGGTGTTCTGTACGCTGGTAATGAAGTTTTCTTCCATAATTTGCTGCAAAGATACAAAATATTAGGTAATTCTTTGCAAACAAAGCGAATAAAAACGAGCGGACAATTGATAATTGATAATTATTTTGTAATTTTGCACCAAAATTAAAATACTTGCAAGTTATGAATATATTGAAGAAGTGGCTGCCCGATGTGCTGGCAGTGTTATTGTTCGTAGTTTTGGCCTTCGCCTATTTCTTTCCCGCCGACATCGAGGGGCGCATCCTGTTCCGTCACGATGCTTCGGCAGGGCGCGGCGCTGGTCAGGAAGGTATAGAGTATCTGCAGAAGACGGGCGAACGCTCGCGCTGGACAAATGCCCTTTTCGGGGGTATGCCGACGTATCAGACAGCCCCGTCGTATAAGTCGACAGACAAGTTGGGGCAGGTTATTAATGCCTACCACTTGTGGCTGCCGGAGAATGTGTGGTATGTCTTTGCCTATCTGTTGGGCTTCTACATCCTGCTCCGTGCATTTGACTTCCGTCAGCATCTGGCAGCATTGGGTTCTGTGCTCTGGGCATTCAGTACCTATTTCCTGATTATCATCGCCGCCGGGCATATCTGGAAGGTGTGGGCATTGGCCTACCTGCCGCCAATGATTGCGGGTATCGTGCTGGCTTACCGGGGGAAATACCTGTGGGGCTTCATTGTGACGGCCATCTTCACGGCGTTTGAGATCAATGCCAACCACGTGCAGATGACCTATTACTACCTCTTTATCATCCTGTTCCTCGTCATCGCATGGTTTGTGGAGGCGTTGCAGAAGAAGGAACTGCTGCGCTTCGCTAAGGCTACGGGCGTCTGTTTGGCGGCGGCCGCCATCGGCGTGTGCATGAACCTGTCGAACTTGTATCACACCTGGCAGTACAGTCAGGAGTCGATGCGTGGTAAGAGTGAACTGGTGAAGCAGAACAGTGCCAACCAGACCAGTAGTGGTCTGGAGCGCGACTATATCACGCAGTGGAGTTATGGTATCGGCGAGACATGGACGTTGCTCGTGCCGAACACGAAGGGTGGGGCCTCGGTGCCCCTGAGCCGCAACGAGACGGCCATGGCCAAGGCCGACAATAATTTCCTGACCCTCTACGACCAGATAGGGCAGTACTGGGGTGAACAGCCTGGCACCAGTGGGCCGGTCTATGTGGGTGCGTTCGTCGTGTTCCTCTTCATCCTCGGTCTGTTTATCGTAAAGGGGCCGCTGAAGTGGGCATTACTCGCTGCTACCATCCTTTCGATCATGCTGTCATGGGGCAAGAACTTTATGGGGCTCACCGACTTCTTCCTCGACTATGTGCCGATGTATGCGAAATTCCGTACTGTGGCCTCTATATTGGTGATTGCGGAGTTCACTATTCCTCTGCTGGCGATGCTGGCACTGAAGGAGTTCCTCGAAGAGCCTGATCAAATTAAGCCGAGGTTGAAATATGTCGGAATCAGTTTCCTCCTGACGGGCGGTATTGCCATGCTCTTCTCGCTGATGCCCTCGATGTTCTTCAGCAGTTTTATTTCGACGAGTGAGTTGCAGGCCTTGCGGGGACTGCCAGGCGAATACATCCAGCCCGTGATGACTAATCTGACGGAGATGCGTCAGGCGATGTTCACTAGCGACGCCCTACGCTCGTTCTATATCATTCTGGTGGGTACAGGCATCCTGTTGGCGGTCGCTTGCGGCAAAATGAAGAAGGAGTATGCTGTGGGTATCATCCTGGTGCTTTGTCTCGTGGATCTGTGGACGGTGAACAAGCGTTACCTGAATGACGAGATGTTTGTGCCGAAGAGTGAGCGAGAGGCTCCACAGCAGATGACGCAGACCGATGAGCAGATACTGCGTGACAAGAGCCTCGATTACCGTGTACTGAATCTCGCCTCAAACACGTTCAATGAGAACGAGACATCTTATTACCATAAGAGCATCGGCGGCTATCATGCTGCCAAGTTGCGCCGTTATCAGGAGATGATCGAGCAGTATATCTCACCGGAGATGCAGGGACTCTCGGAGACCGTCGCACTGGCCGGCGGCGATATGACCCAGGTGAATGGCGACAGCATCTTCCCCGTGCTCAACATGCTTAATACGAAGTATATCATCTTCCCTTTGCAGGGCGGACAAACGGTACCGTTGCAGAACCCCTATACTTATGGCAACGCATGGTTTGTGGATAAGATTCAGTATGTGGAGAACGCCAACGAGGAGATTGATGGGGTGGGCCGCATCGACCTGAGGCATGAGGCCGTGGCCGACGCGAAGTTCAAGGCGCAACTCGGCGAGGCTGTCGAGCAGGACACCGCCAGTATCGTGACCATTACTGCCTATGAGCCCAACCAAGTGACTTACGATGTGAACTCAGGCAAGGGTGGCGTTGTGGTCTTCTCCGAGGTCTATTATCCTGGCTGGACGGCTACCATCGACGGCGAACCTGCTGAACTCGGGCGCGTCAACTATATCCTCCGTGCCCTGAACGTGAAGCCTGGAAAGCACGAAGTGGTGCTGAGTTTCTTCCCCAAGTCGGTACAGGTGACGGAAACCATTGCCTATGTGGCCTATGGCCTGTTGATTGTCGTGGCAGGATGCATGTACGAATGGCAGCGCCGCAAGAAGAAAGGAGAGGGAGTAAAGACGGAATAATAAAGGGATGAGCAATGAAAAAACTGCTGTCGTTGCCACCGAATCTGGTGGATGTCTTTCATGAGGTGACAGGTCTCACTCCCGATGAGTATTTCTGTACCTGTGACCCCATCGGCCACCGTCTAGGCAGTGGTGGTGGTACTGCTTGGGCATTGCACCAGGCTGAGGAATGGCTGGGCAGTGAACGGTGCATCATCCTACATGCAGGCGGACAGAGCAAACGTTTGCCGTCGTATGCCATTTCAGGGAAGATTCTCACTCCGATACCCGTGTTCCGGTGGGAGCGTGGACAGCGGCTCTCGCAGAACCTGTTGAGCCTGCAATTACCTCTCTATGAGAAGATAATGGCAATGGCACCTGAACACATCCGGACGATGGTGGTGAGTGGTGATGTGCTTATCCGCACCACGCAACCTTTGCAACCCATTCCTGATGCCGACGTGGTATGCTACGGCCTCTGGCTCGACGCTTCCATCGCCAAGAATCATGGCGTGTTCGTCAGCCGTCGCCGTACGCCTTCCGTGCTGAAGCAAATGCTGCAAAAGCCGTCGGTGAAGACGCTCTCCGACCTTCAGCACGACCATTTCTATCTGACCGATATCGGTATCTGGATGCTCAGCGACAAGGCTGTGGCTCTGTTGAAGAAGCGCAGCATGACAAGTGAGAATATTTTTAAAGCATACGATCTCTATTCTGAATTCGGCTGTTGTCTTGGTACGGAACCGACGATATATGATGAAGAATTATGTCAACTTTCCGTGGCTATCGTGCCGTTGGGAGGTGGTGAATTCTATCACTTTGGAACTTCACGGGAGATGATTTCCTCTTCGATGCGGCTTCAGAACCTCGTTATCGACCAACGGGAGATTATGCATATGGACCGTAAGCCCCATGCGTCCATCTTCGTGCAGAATGCCATCACGAAAATACCTTTCACGGAGGAGAATACGAATATCTGGGTTGAGAACAGTTATATTGGCCCCAAATGGCATCTGACGCACGACAATGTGGTGACGGGTGTGCCCAAGAACGATTGGGAGATAACCCTTGAGCCAGGGGAGTGTATCGACGTGGTGCCTGTGGAGGATGCAGACTATGAGGTGCGCCGTTACCGTATCGACGAGCCGCTTGACAGTAATGAAGTGGCTGAGCGGGCCAACCTGCGAAGACTCTTTTCTCAGCGACAGGCATTCAGAAAGCAGAACTGGCGTGCGCTGGCCAAGAACTGGCGGCATAGTGTGTTCTATCAACTCGACCTTGCTGATGCAGCCGGTGAGTTCCATAAATACCAGATACCCTTGCCAGAAGCCCTTCCGGAGGATGCACCGTTGATGACCCGCATTCACAACGCGATGTTCCGGGGGGAGAGTGAAAAAGCCTTCGGGTTACTTCGCCAGGGTCTGACACAGAGGGACGGTTCTCTGGTGTCGGCCGACACCAGAGAACCGTCCCTCTGTGTCAGCAGCGACCAGATTGTCTGGGGACGCTCACCTGTGCGCATCGATATTGCGGGTGGATGGACGGATACCCCGCCATATTGTCTGATGGAGGGTGGTAACGTTATCAATTTCGCCATCGAACTCAATGGGCAACCCCCGCTTCAGGCCTATATCAAGCCATCGAAGGAATACCATATTGTACTACGTAGCATTGACCTTGGAGCGATTGAGGTGGTGGAGACGACAGAACAACTGACGGACTTCATGCACGTGGGTTCACCATTTTCTATCCCTAAGGCGGCACTGGTCCTTGCAGGCTTTGGCCCCGTTACCGACCATGCGCAGTCCTCAAGGGCGGTAGCAAACTCAAAAAACTGCACTCTCCGTTCTACACTCGAAAGATTCGGCTGTGGCATTGAAATCACACTCCTCTCTGCCATCCCTGCGGGGAGTGGCTTAGGGACGTCGAGTATCCTGGCGGCAACCGTCTTAGGGGCACTGAATGATTTCTGCGGTTTGGGTTGGGACAAGAACGAGATAGGCCACCATACCTTGATGTTGGAACAGATGCTCACTACTGGTGGCGGCTGGCAAGACCAGTTCGGTGGTGTCCTTGGTGGCGTGAAACTGTTACAGACGGGTCGTGGCTTTGACCAAAGTCCGCAGGTGAGATGGTTGCCGAATGATTTGTGGATGCAGCCTGAATACAAAGCCTGCCACCTCTTATATTACACGGGTATCACCCGTACCGCCAAACAGATTCTTGCCGAGATTGTGCGGAGGATGTTCCTCAACCACAACGAGGAGTTGCGCTTGCTCCGTGAGATGAAAGAACACACAATGGCGATGTATGAGGCCATCCAACGGAATGACTTCCTGCAGACGGGACTGCTTATGAGGAAGACGTGGCTCCAGAACCAAATGCTCGACAATGGGACGAATCCACCAGCGGTGGCTGCCCTGACAGATCTCATCGATGATCTGTGTCTTGGTTACAAATTGCCAGGAGCAGGCGGTGGGGGTTATCTGTATATGATTGCCAAAGATCCTGAGGCTGCTGCCAGAATCAAACAGATACTGACGGGAAACAGGATAAGCAAGAATGCCCGTTTTGTAGAGATGTCGCTCTCGACAAAGGGATTACAGATTAGTAGAAGTTGAGAAGTGAGGAAGTGAAGAATGGAGTTCAGGACGATAGTGGATATACCGGAACCAGGGTTCCGGATCAGACCTTTTGAGGAAATGCTCTTTGTAGGGTCTTGCTTTGCTGACAGCATAGGCCGCCGCTTTCAGGAAGAGCAGTTCCGTGCTATGGTGAATCCATACGGCGTGATGTATAATCCCGCAAGTATCCTCCATACTATCCAGCACCTGACGGTGTCCGATTCGTCGTATTTGCAATCCGTCAAAACCGCTTTCCTTACCCTTGGCACAAACCACATCTATCGCCTGAAGGAGACTGGTGAGATTGTGGATAATTGTCAGAAGCGCCCTCAGTCACTTTTCACGGAAGAGGAACTCTCAGTAGACGAGTGTGCAGATTATCTTCAGAAGTCCATTGATATTCTTTTCCAGAAGAATCCTGATATACATATTGTCCTGACCGTCAGCCCCATCCGTTATCGTAAATACGGCTATCATGGCTCCCAACTCTCCAAGGCGACATTGCTATTAGGGGTGGAGAAGGCCCTAGGAAATCCTAGGAAAATCCTAGGCGATCCTAGTAATCCTAGGAGCCCTAGGAACCCTAGGATATCCTATTTCCCCGCCTATGAGATTATAAACGATGAACTGCGCGACTACCGTTTCTATCAGGAGGATATGCTGCATCCGTCACAGCAGGCTGTGGAGTATATTTGGGAACGTTTGGTGGCGACCTGCTTTTCTGATGAGGCCAAGATCTTTCTGGAAGAGTGGCGCCCCATCAAGCAGGCCCTGAATCACAAACCTTTTGATCCTGAATCTGACGAATACCGTCGCTTTCAGGAACAGACCAAGTCTCGTCTGAAAGAACTTCAAGAGAAATATCCAGTATTAAAAGAAATATGAACTATTCAATAGAGAAAATCACAACACTGATTGGCGCACGGCGTATCGGAACGGCCGATGCGCAGATAGGATGGCTGCTGACAGACAGTCGTTCACTTTGTTTTCCGGAAGAGACGCTCTTTTTCGCGTTGAAGTCAATGCGCAACGACGGTCATAAATATATCAGTGACCTCTATCGCAGAGGTGTACGTAACTTCGTGGTAGAGTTGAGAGGTATTCTGGAATTTTGTCCCAATGGTTCGGTGGAGAGCATGACGGATGCCAATTTCCTCGTCGTCCCCTCACCGTTGGCTGCACTACAGCGACTGGCAGAGCGTCATCGCGACGAGTTCGATATCCCCATCGTGGGTATCACGGGTTCCAACGGCAAGACGATGGTGAAAGAGTGGCTCTATCAGGTGCTCCTGCCCTCACAGAAGATTGTGCGCTCGCCGAAGAGTTACAATTCACAGATAGGCGTACCCCTTTCGGTATGGTTACTCAACGAACAGACGGAGTTGGGTATCTTTGAGGCCGGTATCTCCGAGCCTGGAGAGATGATGGCTCTGAGGGATATCATTCAGCCCACTGTGGGGGTATTCACCTCATTGGGTGCGGCTCATCAGGAGAACTTCCGTTCGATGGAGGAGAAGTGTATGGAGAAACTCGAGTTGATGCACGACACACAGGCGATGATTTACTGTTCTGACAACGATATTGTGAGTCGTTGTATCCGTCGGATGCAATACAAGGGCGAGAAGATTGCGTGGTCGCAGTGCGACGAACAGGTGGCGATGTATGTGAAGGCGATAGAAGGAAAGACCATATCCTTCCGCTATAAGGGCAAGGACGGGGCTTTCGATATTCCCTTCAGTGATGAGGCCTCGATAGAGGACTGTATCACCTGTGCCGCCACAGCGTTGTATCTTGGTGTGTCGCCGAAACAGTTGGCTGAGCGTATGCCGTCGTTGGAACCTGTTGCCATGCGTTTGGAGGTGAAGGAGGGACAACGGGGCTGCATCCTTGTCAACGACTCGTATAACTCTGACATCAACTCCCTCGACATTGCCCTCGACTTCCTGAATCGAAGGATTGAGACCGGTAGTCATGCGCCACTCAAGAAGACCATCGTGCTCAGTGACATATACCAGACTGGTATTTCGCCAGAGGCACTATATGCTCAGGTCTCGGATCTCTGCGTGAAGCGAGGCATACAGAGGTTTATCGGCATTGGCCCGGAACTCTCTGCTCAGGCCGACCGGATACAGATCAGCGACAAACAGTTCTTCCAGGATGTGTCGCATCTCCTTTCGAGTGACGTGTTCAGCGCCCTGCGTAATGAACTGATCCTGTTAAAGGGAGCACGCCGTTTCGGCTTTGACCAGATCACGGAACAACTGGAACAGAAGGTGCATGAGACGATACTTGAGGTGAACCTTAATGCCGTGGTCGATAACCTGAACTATTACCGCTCGTTCCTGAAGCCAGAGACCAAAATGGTATGTATGATCAAGGCTGATGCCTACGGTGCCGGTGCGGTGGAGATTGGTAAGACCCTTCAGGATCACCGTGTCGATTATCTTGCCGTGGCGGTGGCCGATGAGGGTGTGGAACTGCGTAAGGCGGGTATCACGGCAAATATCATGATTATGAACCCTGAGATGACGGCCTTCAAGACAATGTTCGACTATGACCTCGAACCGGAGGTCTATTCCTTCCGTCTGCTTGATGCTCTCATCAAGGCTGCGCGTAAGGAGGGTATCACAGGCTGGCCGGTACACATCAAACTTGACACGGGCATGCATCGTTTGGGGTTCGATCCTGTCAACGATATCGATGAGTTGATAGCCCGCCTGAAGCACCAGCAGGCCATCATACCGCGTAGTGTGTTCAGTCATTTCGTGGGTTCCGACAGCGATGATTTCGATACGTTCTCTGCCCATCAGTTCACGCTCTTCGAAGAGGGAAGCCAGAAATTACAGGCAGCCTTCACCCATAAGATTCTTCGTCACATGGACAACTCGGCAGGCATTGAGCATTTCCCGGAGCGTCAGATGGATATGTGCCGTCTTGGAATTGGGTTGTATGGTGTTGATCCTCGGGATAACCGCATCCTCTCTACTGTCTCTACTTTGAAGACGACCATCCTCCAGTTGCGTCATGTACCAGCGGGAGAGACGGTGGGCTATAGTCGCAAGGGGAAATTAGAAAGGGACAGCGTGATTGGCGCCATCCCTATCGGTTATGCCGACGGATTGAACCGACATCTGGGCAATCGTCGCTGCTATTGTCTTGTGAATGGGCAGAAGGCGGAGTATGTGGGTAATATCTGCATGGACGTGGCACTGATCGACGTGACGGATATCGACTGTCATGAGGGTGATCAGGTAGAGATATTCGGAGAACATCTGCCCGTCACCATCCTCTCCGATATCCTCGATACCATCCCTTACGAGGTACTTACAGGTGTATCCAACCGCGTCAAGCGGGTCTACTTCCAGGATTAGAACCGCTAAACGGTAATCTCGCCCGATCCTAAGCAACGGTGGTGGTGCTCGTCGTAGATGACGCAGAACTGTCCGGGTGCTACCCCGTGGATTTTCTCCTTTGAATGGACGATGAACGCATTCTCGTCCGTCCATTGCAACGTGGCAAGGTGATACTCCGGTGTATGACGGATCTTAAAGGTGACATTGACGACACTGACCTGAGTCGTCAGCCAATGGAAATCATGAACAGCGAAGTCCTGCTTATACGCCGTCTCGGGATCATAGCCATGAGAGACATAGAGGATGTTTTGTGCTACATCCTTCTTGACCACGAACCAGGGGCCGCCGCCAAAGCCCATCCCCTTGCGCTGGCCGATGGTATGGAACCAGAGTCCCTTGTGCGTGCCGATACGTCGACCTGTCTCCAACTCTATCACATCACCAGGCTGTTCACCCAAGTAGCGGCGGATATAGTCGTTGTAGTTGATTTTTCCCAAGAAACAGATGCCCTGCGAGTCCTTACGCTTCGCATTCACCAAATGCTCTCGTTCTGCAATCACGCGCACCTCATCTTTCATATAGTGTCCGATGGGGAAGAGTGCCTTGCGGAGTTGCCAGTCGGTAATCTGTGCCAGGAAGTCGGTCTGATCCTTCACGGGGTCAGGACTGGTACATAGCCACTTCCTACCCTCGTCGTCGATTTCCGTCTGGGCATAGTGGCCCGTGGCGATGAGGTCGTAGTCATGTCCCCGTTTCTCGTCGAAGGCTCCGAACTTTATCAGTCGGTTGCACATCACATCAGGATTAGGCGTCAATCCGGCACGCACCTTGTCCATCGTGTACTTCGTCACCTGATCCCAGTATTCCTTGTGGCAGTCGATGACCTCCAGTCGACAACCATACTTGTGCGCCACAGCCGTTGCCATCTCCAAGTCCTCCTCGCTGGAGCAGTCCCATTCCTCTTCCTCTTCGGGTCCTATCTTGATGTAGAAGCAGTCGGGATGCTGTCCGAGTCTCGCAAACTCATACACCACGACACTGCTGTCCACGCCACCAGAAAGCAGCACGGCAATACGCTTGTTCTCTATCTCTGCTATATTCATTTCTTCTTCTATTTCGGTTCCACATGGACGGCCACATGCGTCTCTTCGCCATAACGCTCTCTCAACAGATCCTCCACCTCCGAGGCCTTGTCGTGAGCCTCTTTCAAAGGAATGTCACCATCCATCAGGATGTGCAGTTCGATGGCATAGTGATTGCCAATCCGTCGGGTACGCAAATCGTGGGGTTCCACCACATCTGGCAGGGATGCTACCAGAGCCAGGATCTCATCTTCTATCACATCGGGGAGTGACTGTTCCATCAAATCGCCAATGCCGTTACGCAATAAATCAACAGACACCTTGACGATAAACAAGCCTACGATGACAGAAGCCACAGGGTCGAGTACCGTCCACCGCTGCCCTAAAAAGATAGCACCTCCGATACCCAAGGCCGTACCTATCGACGACAAAGCATCACTACGGTGATGCCAGGCATTCGCCTCCACGGCCTGAGAATTCAACTGACGGGCCTTGACCATCGAATAGCGATAGACACCTTCCTTCAGGAGCACAGACAACAAGGCCGCCCATAAGGCCAACAGACCCGGTGCTTCCAGTTGTGTGCCATTGGCCCAGGCGATAATCTTCGTCATGCCGCTATATACAATGCCGATAGCCACTACAAACAGTGCCATCCCGATGATTGTCATCGCCAGCGTCTCGTATTTCCCGTGCCCATAGTCGTGGGACTTGTCTTCGGGCTTGCCACTGATACGGACGAACACCAGTACAATTATGTCTGTCACAAAGTCCGACAGGGAATGGATGGCATCTGCCACCATGGCGGCACTGTGACCTACGATACCCGCCACGAACTTGAAGAGCAGCAGCAATACATTCACTGCCCCTCCTACCAGCGTCACCTTGTAGATCTCCCTATTTCGTTCCATCGCTGCAAAGTTAGCCACTTTCCATGAGATACAAACGGACAAATCTATAAAGATTGTTAAAATTTAGGGCAAATCTATTGTCAATCGGGATATAGTT
>JAFWTK010000220.1 GCA_017518935.1 Prevotella sp. | reverse complement strand
GGCCTATCTGTGTGTGCTGTGTCTGTTCGAGGTATTGCAGGATGGCCCCAGCGGCGATGATACCGTTCTGCAAGTGATCCACGCCAAAGCCCTTTAGGTTCTTTACGCGGAAATGCTTCAACAGTTTCTGGCGTGAGGTCTGATCAGTAAATACCCAGTCGTCGAGTTCGAAGGTAAAGAACTTATTACCAAACCGCTGTTCGAACTGCTGTTTCTTGCCCCGTTCAAAAAGCACCTCCTTCGGTGAGAAATTGCCTAAGAGTTTCTCCACATAGTCCTGTGTGCCCTCTCCTGTCAAAAACTCACCCGTCGAGATATCGAGGAATGCCACGCCGTAAGCCACCTTGCCGAAATGCACAGCAGCCAGGAAGTTGTTCTCCTTGTAGTTCAGCACATTGTCCGATAAGGCTACACCAGGTGTCACGAGTTCCGTGATGCCTCGCTTGACGAGTTTCTTTGTCAGTTTGGGGTCTTCGAGTTGGTCGCAGATAGCCACGCGTTTCCCTGCCCTCACAAGTTTGGGCAGATAGGTGTCAAGGGCATGATGGGGAAAGCCTGCCATCTCGTCACCCTTGTTGTAACCGTTGTTACGATGGGTTAGGGTGATACCCAGTATCTTAGCAGCCGTTACGGCATCTTCACAATAGGTCTCGTAGAAGTCACCACAACGAAACAGCAGCACAGCATCGGGATGCTTTGCCTTCAAGTCGAAAAACTGCTTCATCATCGGGGTGAGTTCCCCATCTTTCTTTGCCATTACCCGTAGGTTTATAATTCGAGCGACAAAGTTACTTCTTTTTTCTGAAATGGCAAAGAAAAAGCAAAAAAATCCGCCTTGCGAATCTTTCGGTACGCAAGGCGGAAAAGTGTATGGTATCAATAAACCTTTATGCGAAAGGATTCTCTGTTGGATAGTAGTCACCCTTCGGGAAGTTGTAGTCAATCTCCTCAACGGGGATACCCATGTACTTCAGCACTTCCCACAGATACTTACCAGCGTGCTCGAACATCACGGCTGCGTAGTGCGGATAGTGCTTCTCGATGAGGACGTGACGATAGAAACGGCTCATGTTCTTGATACCGAAGATACCGATAGAACCGAACGAACGAGTAGCCACAGGAATAATCTCACCCTGAGCGATGTAAGCACGGAGTTTGGTGTCAGCAGTAGACTGCAGACGATAGACGGTTGCCAAGCCTGGCTTCAGGTCACCCTCAAGTGTACCGTTGGTTACCTCTACAGGCAGAGCGCGGGCCATAATGCGCTGGAAGCACATCTGGCAGTTGCAGACCTTAGAAGAAGCGGTGTTACCACAGTGGAAGCCCATGAAGATTTCCTTCTCTGTGTAGCTGTCGCACTCGAACTTCTTGCCCTTGATGCTCTCCTCGAACATATCGGTAGGAACAGAGTTGTTGATGTCGAGCAGCGTCACAGCATCCTGAGTGATGCAGGTGCCGATGTACTCAGACAGAGCGCCATAGATATCCACCTCGCAGGCTACGGGAATACCACGACCCGTCAGACGGCTGTTCACATAGCAGGGAACGAAACCGAACATGGTCTGGAATGCAGGCCAGCACTTGTTGGCCATTGCCACGAACTGACGAGAACCCTTGTGACCCTCGATCCAGTCGGTCAGTGTCAACTCATACTGAGCGAGTTTCGGCAGCACAGAAGGAATTTTATTACCAGTACCGAGTTCAGCAGCCATATCCTTCACTACGTCATCGATGCGCGGATCGCCCTGGTGCTTCTGGAAAGCCTCGAGCAGGTCGAGTTCTGAATTCTCCTCAATCTCCACATCGAGGTCATAGAGGGCACGGATAGGAGCATTACAAGCCAGGAAGTTGTTGGGACGAGGACCGAAGGAGATAATCTTCAGGTTCTGCAAACCAACGATAGCGCGAGCGATAGGCAGGAACTCGTGAATCATCTCAGCGCACTGACCAGCGTCGCCAACGGGCTCCTCAGGGATGTAAGCACGGGTCTTGCGCAGGCTCAGGGCCTGGCTGGCATTCAGCATACCGCAGTAAGCATCGCCACGACCATCGATCAGGTCCTTCTGAGTTTCCTCAGCAGCAGCGCAGAACATGGTCGGGCCCTGGAACCAATCGGCAATCATGGTCTCAGAAATCTCAGGACCGAAGTTGCCCAGATATACACAAAGGGCATTACAGCCGGCCTTCTGCACATCAGCAAGAGCCTGCTGTGCGTGAATCTCACTTTCAACGATGCAGATAGGACACTCGTAGATGCCTTCCTTACCAAACTTCTTTTCATACTCGGCAATTACAGCCTTACGGCGGTTTACTGCCAATGACTCGGGGAAACAGTCGCGGCTGACTGCCACGATTCCAATCTTAATAATAGGTACGTTGTTCATTTTTCTAAGAGTTATTTGTTAGTAATGAATTAATTTCAATCCGCAAAGATAGGTATTTATTTGCAAACCACCAAATATTTATCTTTTTTTAAGGAAGGATGATGGTTTTGAACCAGTCGCGCAGAATGCCTCGATGCTGGTTTTGGGAATCGCAGATGAGAATCAGCAACTGTCGTCCGTCTGCCAGTTTGGGACCCACACAGATGCCTTCGTAGTTGGCAAAGTTCCTGCGAGTGAGATTGACTTTGGTGCGAAAGGTCGTGAGTAAAGTTTTGTTCAACACCTCGCCAGGCTGCTGTTGCGAAGGATTGACCACATATAGTTTGACGAGGCAATACGAACCAATCTGCTTTTTAGGAAAGTACAACTCACGTTCGAGCACTACGATTCGACCATCCTCGAGAGCCGCCAAGCCACCGACTCCTATGATACTGGTGCCTTTACGCTTTTTGACAATCGCCGAGTCTGTCACATACCAATATTGCTCTTTGGGCTGCAAATCATCACCAAAAGACTGAAAGCGAAGGCGATTCTTGATTTTCCTGTCTATCGTTGGCATCTCTCCGTCTGCCTTCAAAGTATTCTCGGAAGTGGTCCAAAAACGATGTGTCTTTTGCTGATAAGTGAGTGCCTCGAAACCACGATTTGAATAGGCCGTCTTGAAGATCTCCGGAATATTCAGTTTCCTGCCAGTCAACTGACCCTGAAGGTCAAACTCAAGAATCTCCTGATCTTTCTCTCCACTCACGAAAATGGTCTGATTCTGAGGCATATAGCAGACGCCCTCCTCATCGCGAGTAGGCTGACCACAAGTCAGAAAGGTATCCTTGCGCACAGACAATAGTTCGCCAGTAATACTATCTGTTATTACCGTCATCAGATAAAAACCTGTTGTTGGCGATTTGTCATTTGCCACAGCATAACGGTTTCCTTCCATCCACGTGATACCACTATAATTCCCAGCAGGCACCGCCTTGGGGAATTTCCGTTGCTTTAGCACTGTCACCTCCTGCGCCATCAGCATCATTGGCGCAAGAAACAGGATTGAACATACAGGGAGAAATCTAAGTATTCGTTTTACATCCATTGCGATGCAAAGGTAGATAATTTCTCTCTAACTACCAAATAATTTCGCGATTCATTGCACATCCCCCTGAGCCTCAACCTATCTACCGGTAAAGAAACTCTAACACGAATAAGATTTCCAGCCTTTTTCTTGTTTGTTTCAGAAAGAAAACGTACCTTTGCGCCGATGTTTGAAGAATTGAAGGAGAAATACAGGCGATTCAGGGAGTGGCAACAGAAACCATATCAGGTGAAGCCGTTGTCAGCAAAGGAGCACGACTGCACTACCTGCGGAACTCACTATAAAGGCAACTATTGTCCCCGTTGCGGACAGTCGTCGAAGATTGGCAGATACTCCTTCAAGAACGCCTTCCTCCTGTTCCTCGATGTCTGGGGATTAGGCAACAGAGGCATGTTCCGTACCATTCGCGACCTGATTTTCAGGCCAGGCTATATGATTCGCGACTACCTGCAAGGGATGCCGATGGCATACTTTCCACCTTTCAAATTGTTCTTCTTGCTCATCGCCCTGTCGTTGCTTGTGCAGACAGGTTTGAATATCAAGGGTGTAAACCGCATCAATGAGAGTATAGAAATGTTAGATAAGGCAACGACCATTTCTCCTGAACAGGATTATACTGAAAACGCTGATGAAAGACAAAAGCAGATAGCATACTATACCAACTCGAAAAAGATAGTCATATGGACTTACAAACACATGACTATCGTATCGCTTGTCTTCCTGCTGCTCTTTTCTGGTCCGCTATACCAGTTCTTCCGCCATAGTCCGAATATTCCCGATATGAGGTTTTCCGAGTTCTTCGTCTCTGTGATCTATTTCACGAACATGACGAGTATCTATTCCATTGTTTGGGATTTCTTCTGTGGGAATATATACTTTGAGATGTCTCTTTCTTTGCTCGCCATCATTCCCCTGAAACAATTGTCAGGCTATAGTTACTGGCGCACAATATGGAAAACCATCCTCGCCTTCATTCTCTTCTGGATCATCATCATATTCGCCGGAGGAATCTTTGGTGGCATTTACTCCATCATCAACATGATCAGATAAACGGGGTCTCTTACCTCTGTGACGACAACTATTTCTCAACGGAATGTGGTATGAGAAAGGGAATGTAGGGGCAGACATACAATTGCGTTTTAACCTACTACTACTCATAGTCGTCAATCACCTCATTCATAAAGTCCATCATCGGCTTGGCTGCACGATACATCTTCTCCATTTCGTCGAGCCAGCCATCGCCCTCGAAGAAATCCTCATCGACAGCATGCCAGGCACAATAGTCCTTCAGTCGCAGATACCTGACATATTCCCAATCCTTGGGAAAACCAGAAGGACAGGTCTTGAGTTTCTCCAATCCAAAACCCTGTGGCTGATCCCAACTTGAGATGTTCGTGGGTTCTTGGAAGGAACTGGCGACAGCGCTACCGTAATACTTCAGAAACTGCTTGTTCTCGACACAACGCAGCCACTCGTCTGTTTCTGTCATGATCTTATTACGACAAGAAGTCAGGATGTTTGTCGGCAACCAATAATTGCCCACAGCCAACAGACAATGTTCCGGCTCCAGATGCAGATAATAGCCACCTCGGAGTGCTTTCTTGCCTTTGGCATCGATATAGGCACCAAAATGGTTCTTATAGGGCGATTTGTCTAGTGAGAAACGTGTATCACGATAGAAACGGTAGGTGCAGTCCTTTACCGTCAGATGCACAATCTCAGTATCAAAACTGCTGATACGTTCCAAGGCCTGAGCCACACCCCGCTCGAACTCCTGTCGAACGGCATCATATTCCGCCTTATGCTCCTGAAACCAAGCCCGATTATTGTTGGCCATTATTTCACGGAGAAACATGAGTATTCGTTTTGCTTCCATTGCGATGCAAAGATAGTTATTTTCCCTCAAACCACCAAATAATTCCGCAATTCATTCCCCTAAAAGGCCGAATTCAACATAAATTCATACGATAGTCTTCTTTGAGTCATTCGGATTATCCCTTTGCTTCATTCAAATTATCGGAACGAGTCATCCGAATAATCCCTATACCCCCATAGGGATTATCCGAACAAGTCGAAGGGATTATTCGAATGAGGTGTTGAGACTATCTGAATGATATAGAGGGTTTTTTACCTATTTGATGCCCAAATGGGCTAAGATTGCTTTATACTGATCTTGGGCTGTGAGGCAAGTATCAGTTAAGTAGCCGTTGATATGACCCCATTCGTGGAGACCTCTGTAATAGAACATTTTCAAATCGTCTGTGATGATGAAGGGGACGATGTTATTAGCGAGGCATTCCTTGAACATGATGAGGCGCCCAACACGTCCATTGCCATCCTGGAAGGGATGAAACTGCTCGAAGCGAACGTGGAAATCAAGGATGTCTTCGAGGGACTTGCGCTTGATGGCGTTATTATCAGAGAGGAGGGCTTTCATTCGCTGGTGGACTTCCTTTGGAGGGCAGGTGTCCATGCCTCCGACTTCATTAGGCAGGCGTTTGTAATCGCCAACCATAAACCAATCCTTTTTGCTGTCTGAGGTGCCGGATTTCAGAATCAAGTGCAGTTGCTTGATGAGGCTTTCAGATAGTTTGTCCTCAGCGTGATCTATGATATAGTCGATGCAACGGAAATGATTGACAGTTTCCATGATGTCATCCACATTGATTGCTTCATCTGTGATGCCGATTGTATTTGTTTCATAGATATATCGCGTTTGGTCGTAAGTCAGTTTGCTACCCTCGATATGATTGGAATTATAAGTCAAATCTATCTGGGTACGATGATAAATGTTGCCTTTGAGCTTCATTTCCTTCTGTTCTCTGAGCGCAACGAGTAGGGGAGAGAGGCGCTTCTTTGTAGCCTTTCGTCCAGGCAAAGCGGCATCAGCAGGGATATTCCAAGTCTTTCCTGTGAGAAAAGCGCCTTCAATCTTTCCATTTGCACAATAATAACGTGCCGTTCGCTCTGAAATGTCATACTTCTTGGCGAATTTTATTACAGAAATATACTCCATCTTTCATCTATCGGCAAGTTTATGAGCCGAATTCTGCTGCAAATATACACATTTTTGCCGATACCGGCAAGAAAAATGGAAAAAAGTTTTGTATTGCCAACGTTTTCACAACGTCCTCATTACCCACAATGTTCTAAAGATTTCTCTCCGTTTTCTTGTTTGTTTCAAAAAAAAGCCATACCTTTGCAAGCGACTACGAAAAAAGTCGTAACGAAAAAAGTCGTAATATGGAGAATCCCTTTAAATGAACATCAGCCGAACAAGCAAATGGATATTGCAACGTCTTGCATCAAAAAGTATATTACAGACTGGTGAGTATCCAACAAGTACTATTTATAGCGCATTGAAACGATTACAGAAAGATGGCTACGTGATTTATGCTGATCGCTATGAGATAGAAGATCCTTTTTTCAGAGAGTGGATCATAAGAGAAATGTAAACAAAAGAACCATCATCTATTTTCCGCAATGGGGTGACCCATATACATGGGATTACACATAATCCCATTGTAAAAGAATATAACAAGAAATTAACACTTCGGAATAGGGTGTTCTAGAAGAAGGGTGGGGGAGGAAAAGGCAGGAAAATGGAGAGATGGTAGCAAAGTAGGAGTTCCCAACAAGGGAACTTGGGGGAGGCTTAGGCGGTGAGACTGGGTCATGTATTAGTCAGTTCATCCAAAAGTCCTTCGCAGGCATCTTCGAGGAGTTCGAGGGCAAACTCGAAGTCGCGAGTGTCCCCATAGTAGGGATCAGGAACAGTCTTCTGGCCAGGATGATGACGCAGATAGTCACTCATACGGATGATTTTTGCGAGGTCGGCTTGGGAATTCGCCTGACGAGCCACATCGTGGTAGTTCTCCTGATCCATCACGGCGATGAGGTCGAAACGGGCAAAGTCTTTCGAAGAAAACTGACGAGCCCGATGATCAAAGTTGTACCCATGCCTTTCTCCACACTTTCGCATACGATAGTCAGGCAACTGACCCACGTGCCAGGAACCAATGCCAGCAGAATCGATGAGAAACTCATCGTCGATACCTCGTTCACTCACGAGATGCTTCATGATGCCGTCAGCAGCAGGCGAACGGCATATATTACCCAGGCAGATAAAGAGTATCTTTTTCATTTTGAGTGCAAAGTTAGTGCAAAATTTCGAGTTAGCGAAGAGAATACAAATATATTTGCATTCTTGAGCGTGAGAAATTTATTCAAACCGAGTGAAAAACCAAAAAAAATTTGGTATTTCGTTCGTTTATTATTAACTTTGCAGCCCAAAAAATAATGTACGGAAACAAAAATAAATACAAAAAATACAATGGATTACAATTTCAGAGAGATTGAACAGAAATGGCAGAAGCGATGGGTGGAGAACAAGACCTATCGCGTAGTAGAGGACAAGAACAAGAAGAAATTCTATGTGCTGAATATGTTTCCTTACCCCTCTGGGGCAGGCCTGCACGTGGGTCATCCGTTGGGTTATATCGCCTCGGATATCTACGCCAGGTATAAGCGTCAGCAGGGCTTCAACGTGCTGAACCCGATGGGCTACGATGCCTATGGACTGCCTGCTGAGCAGTATGCCATCCAGACGGGTCAGCATCCTGAAAAGACCACTTTTGAGAATATTGACCGCTACCGCAGTCAATTGGATAAGATTGGCTTCTGTTTTGACTGGGAGCGCGAGGTCCGCACCTGCGATCCGATTTATTACAAATGGACACAGTGGGCCTTCCAGCGTATGTTCAAGAGTTACTACAGCACGTCGTCTCACAAGGCCCAGCCAACCATCAAACTGATTGAGCACTTCGAACTGATGGGTACAGAGAACTGCAATGCCCTGGGTACTGAGGAACTGCACTTTACAGCCTCCGACTGGGCTGGTTTCTCTGAGAAGAAGAAGCAGGAGGTGCTGATGAACTATCGTATTGCCTATCTCGCTGATACGATGGTGAACTGGTGTCCGAAACTGGGTACTGTACTCGCCAATGATGAGGTGGTGGATGGCGTCTCCGTTCGTGGTGGCTTTCCTGTGGTGCAGAAGAAGATGCGCCAGTGGTGTCTGCGTGTGTCTGCCTATGCCCAGCGTCTGCTCGATGGCTTAGAGGAAATCGATTGGACCGACTCGCTGAAGGAGACCCAGCGCAACTGGATCGGACGAAGCGAAGGAACAGAAGTGGAGTTCAACGTGGCTGACAGCGACAAGCACTTTACGATTTTCACCACCCGTGCCGATACGATGTTTGGTGTGACGTTCATGGTGCTGGCTCCTGAAAGCGAACTGGTGGCAGAACTGACGACTCCTGAGCAGAAGGCTGAGGTCGAAAAATATCTCGACTACGTGAAGAAACGTACAGAGCGTGATCGTCAGATGGATCATAAGGTGACGGGTGTGTTCTCTGGCTCTTATGCCATCAATCCTTTCAACGACGAGAAGATCCCCATCTGGATTGCAGAATATGTGTTGGCTGGTTATGGTACAGGTGCCATCATGGCTGTACCTGCTCACGACTCTCGTGACTATGCCTTCGCCAAGCACTTCAACCTGCCGATTATTCCGCTGATTGAGGGTGCCGACATCTCTGAAGAGAGTTATGATGCCAAGGAAGGTATCATGTGCAACTCAGCATCTGATAAATTCAGCCTTAACGGATTGACAGTGAAGGAGGCTATTGCTGCTACGAAGAAGTTCGTCACAGAGCAGGGCTTGGGTCGTGTGAAGGTGAACTATCGTCTGCGTGATGCTATCTTCTCCCGTCAGCGTTATTGGGGCGAACCGTTCCCCGTCTATTACAAGGACGATATGCCCTATATGATTCCCAAGGAGTGTCTGCCTCTGGAATTGCCTGAGATTGACGAGTATAAGCCCACGGAGACAGGCGAGCCCCCATTGGGACGTGCTAAGATGTGGGCCTGGGACACGAAGACGGACAAAGTGGTCAGCAAAGACGAGATTGATAATAAGACCGTCTTCCCTCTCGAACTGAACACAATGCCTGGTTTTGCTGGAAGTTCTGCCTACTATCTCCGTTATATGGATCCCAAGAACGAAAAGACACTTGTGAGTCGTGAGGCTGATGAGTACTGGCGCAATGTGGATCTCTACGTAGGAGGTACGGAACACGCTACTGGTCACCTGATCTATTCTCGTTTCTGGAACAAATTCCTCTATGACTCTGGCTACTCTTGTGAGGACGAGCCTTTTAAGAAACTTGTCAATCAGGGTATGATTCAGGGGCGCTCCAATTTCGTTTATCGTATCGAGGACGAAGGAGCCGACAAGGGTAAGTTTGTCAGTTTCGGACTCAAAGACAAATACACTACCACACCTATCCACGTGGATGTGAATATCGTCTCTGCTGATGTGCTTGATATCGAGGCCTTCAAGGCTTGGCGCCCTGAATACGAGAACGCAGAGTTCATCCTCGAAAACGAACAGTACAAGTGTGGCTGGGCCATCGAAAAGATGTCAAAGTCGATGTTCAATGTGGTCAACCCGGATATGATTGTCGAGAAATATGGTGCTGACACCCTGCGTCTCTATGAGATGTTCTTAGGTCCTGTTGAGCAGAGCAAGCCTTGGGATACCAACGGTATCGACGGTTGCCACAGATTCCTGCGCAAGTTCTGGAACCTCTATCAGAACGGCTTCGAGGGCGAGGCTACCCCAGACAACTTGAAGAGTGTGCATAAACTCATCAAGAAAGTATCTCAGGATATCGAGACTTTCTCTTACAACACCTCTATTTCTGCCTTTATGATCTGCGTGAACGAACTCTCGCAGCAGAAGTGCAAGAACAAGGAGATGCTGAAGACCCTCGTGATTCTTATCGCTCCCTTCGCTCCCCATATCGCTGAGGAACTCTGGGAGATGTTGGGTGAGCAAGGTTCTGTCTGCGACTCTCAGTGGCCGAAATGGAATGAGGAGTATCTGGTGGAGAGTCAGGTAAAACTGGGTGTCGCTTTCAATGGTAAGACCCGCTTCGAGATGTCGTTTGCTGCTGATGCAGACAATCAGACCATCCAGGATGCTGTCCTCGCCGACGAACGTGCTGCAAAGTATCTCGAAGGTTTCCAGGTAGCAAAGGTTATCATCGTCCCTAAGCGTATGGTGAACATTGTGCTGAAGAAATAATGAATATCCAGCATAAAATCATATTAAACGAAGCCAAAGACTATTTCTTTATAGCCTTTGGCCTCTTCCTCTATACCATCGCCTTCACAGTCTTCCTGATGCCTTATCAGATTGTGGCAGGAGGCGTGACGGGTCTTTCGGCTATCATCTACTACGCCACTGGGTTCCATCTGGAGAATACCTATATCATCATCAATGGCATCCTGCTACTCGTAGCCTTGAAAATTCTGGGTGTGAGGTTCCTGATGAAGACTATCTTCGCTATCTTCACCCTCTATTTCATGCTGAAGTTTGCCCAGGAAATCATCCCCAAACAGGAGAATGGTCTGCCCTTTAAACTGATGGGTGAGGGACAGGATTTTATGTCGATGATTATCGGATGTGTGATTACAGGTATTGCCCTTGCTACGGTGTTCATGAACAATGGTTCTACTGGAGGAACGGATATCATCGCTGCCTCCGTGAATAAGTTCCATCCGAATGTGACGCTGGGCAATGTACTGATTGCTGCCGATTTCTGTATCATTGGATCCTGTATGTTCTACCCTCAGTTTGGTACTTTACTCGAACGGGCCCATAAGGTGATGTTCGGTTTCTGTGTGATGGCAATGGAGAACTATACTCTCGACTATGTCATGAATGCTCGCAGACAGTCTGTCCAGTTCCTAATCTTCACACGGAAATGGCAAGAGATTGCCAATGCCATTGGTACACAGATGAATCACGGTGTGACCATCCTCGATGGACATGGCTGGTATACTGGTCAGGAGATGAAAGTGCTCTGTATCCTCGCCAAGAAGAACGAGAGTGTCAATATCTTCCGTCTGATAAAGATGATCGACCCGCAGGCCTTTGTCTCGCAGAGTGCCGTCATTGGTGTCTATGGCGAGGGATTTGATGAGATGAGGGTGAAGATTAAGAATGAAAAAACGAAAGAATGAAAAAATGAAGATCGTATTCGCGACAAATAACCAACATAAACTCTCTGAGATTCGCAGTATTTTAGGGGAAACCATCGAAGTACTCTCCTTAAAGGATATAGGCTGTGAGGTGGACATCCCTGAAACAGGCAAGACACTCGAAGAGAATGCTTTGCAGAAGGCACAATATGTCTATGACCATTACCATTTGGACTGCTTTGCAGATGATACTGGCTTGGAGGTGAAGGCGCTGGATGGGGCTCCTGGTGTCTATTCAGCCCGTTATGCTGGCGAGGGTCACGACTCAGAGGCCAATATGACGAAACTTTTGAAGGAATTAGGAAATAATAACAACCGTAAAGCAAGATTTCGTACTGTTATTACGTTAATACAGAAAAAGAATATCTGTCCCTGTGGCTGTAACAGTATCAAGGAGATCCATCAGTTTGAGGGAATTGTCGATGGTGAGATTATCCGAGAGCGTAGGGGAGGGGAGGGCTTCGGCTATGATCCCATCTTCCAACCTGATGGCTACGACCAGACATTTGCTGAATTAGGTATGGACATCAAGAATCATATCAGTCATCGTGCCAGAGCCACACAGAAATTGGCAGATTACCTATTAAAGATAAAAACGTAAAAGAATCATGAGGATAGTTTTTACAATAAAAAGAAACTTCTGGGTAAAATGCATTCTACCTTTTTACCTTTTTACTTGCTTACCTCTGTCTGCTCAGGTTGGTACGTGGAAGAATTATCTCTCCTATCATCACATACAACAAATCTATGCCTCAGGGGATGATATCTTTGTCAGAGCCAGCAATGGACTTTATTTGTACAACAAGAAAGACCAGAGTATTACCACCTTTGACAAAACAAACGGCCTCTCTGACACCAACATCAAATTGATAGGTTGGAACAAACAGGCCAACAGATTGATTGCCGTATATCAGAACTCCAATATCGACCTGGTAGAAACCAATGGCAATATCACCAATATCTCATCACTTTACGCAAAAACGATGACAGAAGACAAGTCTGTCAATCATATCTATATCAATGGCCAGTTTGCCTATCTCTCTACAGGCTTTGGTATTGTGAAGGTTAATATGCAGAAAGCAGAGATTACGGAAACCTATCATTTAGGAAAGAATATCACTGCTACCAGCATTAAGAACAATACTATCTATGCCAAAATCGATGATTCAGCAGTCATTTCAGCACCTACTGCCAGTAATCTTCTGGATCCTGGCAACTGGACACCAACAGATGATTATCCTTATGACACCTTTATCTTTGATCAGAAAGATTGGGAAAACTATTACGATTTAATATTAACCCTCAACCCTGGAGGTCCGAAATACAACCTTTTCGGTTTTATGAGGTTCATTAATGGCAAACTTATTACCTGCGACAATAACACAAGTGATGTGGTCAATGCTGCTATACAAGTTCTGAAAGATAATGAATGGGAATCTTTCGAAACAGAAACAGTCTATGATAAAATTGGCAGAACCTTTATTAATGTTTATGCTGTGGATGTAGATCCGCTGGATGATACACATTATTTTGCTGGGGCAAGAGCCGGTCTCTTTGAATTCAGAAACGGAAAGTTTGTAAAACATTACAATAGCAAAAACAGTCCCATCGAAGCATACAATGGAAAAAGTTTTAACCATCAAATGGTAACAGGAGTTAAATATGATAAATCTGGTGATTTATGGTTAATAAATAGTTCTGCTCCAACAAAGTCCATTATCAAATATACAAAATCAGGTGAATTTATATCATACGATGTTCCACAAGTGATGAAACTGGATGGTAATGGATATACCAATAAGAGTAATGGCGAACTAGCAAATATCATTTTTGACAGCAAAGGTTATATGTGGTTCGTCAACAATAACTGGTACAGGCCGGCAGCCTATAGATACGACATGAACAATAATACTTGTATAGAATATTATCATTTCATCAATCAAGATGGCACGGAAATTAATACCACCTATGGTGTTAGGTGTGTAAGTGAAGATAAGGAGGGCAATATGTGGTTTGGAACAGACTTAGGGCCTATCTTGCTTGAAAAGTCACAAATAGAAGCAAGTAATCCTGTTTACACACAAGTGAAGGTTCCACGTAATGACGGTACCAACTATGCTGACTACCTGCTTAACAAAATTGATATCTCCGCTATTGCTATTGATGCAGGAAACAGAAAATGGATGGGTACCAATGGTGATGGTGTTTACCTGATAAGTGCTGACAATCTCACACAACTTCAGCATTTCACCACAGAAAACAGTTGCCTGCTCTCAAATATCGTAAAATCTATTGCCATCAATGAGAAGACTGGCGAAGTATTCTTTGGCACAGACGATGGATTATGTTCATATCTAAGTGATGCGACAGATATCAATCCTGAGATGACAGAAGATAATGTCTGGGCCTATCCTAATCCTGTCACTCCAGATTATAACGGACTAATAACCGTTGTAGGTCTTTCATTCAATGCTGATGTGAAGATTCTTTCTTCGAATGGTACCCTTATAGCGGAAGGACGCAGTAATGGCGGATCATTTACATGGGATGGAAAAGACAAAAACGGTAATCGTGTGGCATCAGGGATCTATATGGTTGCAACTGCTACAAATGATGGGAAGAAAGGAACAGTGTGTAAAATCGCTATTCTGAACTGATCAATGAATACGGTATGAATAAAATTATAATAAAGTATTATAGTATTATACTAATATTATTATTAGTTCCACTACTGCTTTATTATGTCATACCCATTCTACCTACCCATGATGACTGGGCTTCAACAACAAGACCTGACTTCAATCCTTTTTTTATTAAGGAAAGGTTTCTTTTTTATGGATACCATTGGAGACCTTTTGATGCCATCCTTGGGTATATTGTAGGCCTTAATCCTCAACAACTATACCCAACTTTCAATCATTGTATCATTATTATTGGACATTTATTATGTGCATGTCTTATATTCAGGTTATTGTCTGTACTTAAATTTAGTAATCAGGCGAATAACATTACAACCATCTATTTTTTCATAGCCCCTGCCACAATGGCAACTGTAACTGCCATAGACAGTATGAACCAGACATTTGCCCTTGTCTGTGATATTATGGCATTCTTGGTCTATATCAACTTGAAAAAAGGTAAATACCTTGCTTGGATTGGCATGCTTTTCGTTGCTACCCTATTTAAGGAAAACGGCCTGATGTGGGCACTGATATGTCCTATATTAGCCTATGGATTTGACTTCATAGACTTTAAAAAACTGAAAATAGACATCTTGATAGGTTTAGCCATAATGATTTCTTATGCACTTATCATTTTCCTGTTGCCAAAAGAAATCATTATACATCCAGAATATGTTCCTGAAGTATTAAAGATAATAAAGAACGTCGTCAAGTTCGTATTCACTACATTTATTACAATAGACTATATCTATCTGCTCCATGAACCCAACTATAATCTGACGATTGCCGTTATTTCCTTTATTCTGACATTACCATTTCTATACTTTCTCTTTATTAGAAATGCCAGACAGTTTCTCAGTAAGAAGATGATTTGTACCATATTGTGTTTGTTTATTGCAGTTGCACCACACATTGGCACAGTCTTCAGTATGATGCATACTTATGCTGGTATGGCTATGTTAGCCATAATTATAGCATTCTTAATAGATAAATATAAAAAGAATCTCAAACCTATTTACATTTCTTTTTTTCTGTTTTGCTTATCTGCTATCATCATTAATTATCACCTTATCGAATCATCTGTAAAGTCAGGAATTATAGGCAAGATGATGGCTATAGAAGCAATACACAAAACAGATAAACCAGTAAATTCTGTCTATGTTGTCATCATTGAAGACGATTATCCTAAATTATCCTCATTCTGTGTTATTCCTAATGAAGCATTTGGATGGGGATTGGCATCACAATATGAGACGAATTACCAATGGCCAAAAGTTATTAAAGATACTACTATCGAACGTTCTCAAGAATCTCTGAAACATGCTAAAGAAATCGGTTTTGAAATTCTAAGAAAGAAAAAATATGATTGTGTGTGGATTGTTAATGGAAAAGAGATTAATGTCGTTAAAAATTAAAAATACAATCACTAAGACTTTTATCATCTTCGTCTGGATTTCTATTCAGGCGACACACACAATGATGTCAAAAAATGTAATTACTATCGATGAAGTTAAACAAACAGGCTTATGCGTTTTAGAAATAACCACCATTGATGGTGAAGAACCCAAGGGCGTTGTTGTAGAATCAAAATGGCAACCGGGTACTTATAATATAACTTACGATAATAAAGTACCATGCCAATTGATATTAAGCAAAAATCATCATATATTATATGATAGTGGACCATATCAAAAAGACACGTCTGGAGCAACCATACGTATCAATGGCAACACTTCAGCATTTTACTCAGACCCACTAAATATGCCATATAAACTAAAACTAGAAGACGCTGCTGATTTGTTATGTCGTGGAAATGATGAAAAATATGCTGATAAACACTGGCGACTGCTGAAAGATGCCACATCATTAAATACCATCGTAGGACTTAAGGTAAGTCAACTTATAGGATTGGAATGGACAGCGGCATATACTCCGTGTAATGTCATCATAAATGGTGATTATCGTGGCTGTTATCTGCTTATTGAGACAGTTAAGCGTAATAATAAATGTCGTATTAGTTGTAATAAAGAAACTGGTTGTATCATAGAGCGTGATCCATATTGGTGGAAAGAGAACAAATACTTTTCTTCGGCTTGGTACAGTGATGATAGTATGTATCGGTGGACATGGAAATTTCCTGATGAAGATAATCTGAGCGAGGATACTGAGTTATATATAAGCCAGTTCATTGAATATATGGAACAAAGTATTGGGAATGGTAAATATGACGAATATATAGATATAGAATCATGGGTAAAATGGTTATTGGCTCATGATATTCTAGGGACTCGTGACTCTGGAGGAGCCAATATGTATTTTAAGAAAGAAGATAATACTAATAACAGTGTTTTAGAAATGCCATGTATATGGGATTTTGATTCTAACTATGATGTTAGCCCTGGTAAATTTTCAAAATTACATACTTCCACACATGCTTATTTCAGTTCTTTATTCAAAAGCGATAATAAAGCATTTGCAAAAAAATACGTTGAATTATGGAATGATATTAAGGATGAGTTAGTAAAAAAACTTACCCAATATTTCAATGATTATGCAATGTCAGAAGAATCTACTGCTTTAGATTTATCAAGAACTTTAAACAACAGACGATGGAATACAACATATGGAAATGTGGAAAATGATATCAGAATATTATTTGATTGGCTTAATAAACACATAGAGCCACTTAATAATAATATACAACTTATCCAAAAAACATATTCTCACATAAACACAATAAATAATTATGATGAATATGAAAATATATACTTTAATATAAAAGGTATGAGAGTAAGAACCCCAAGAATGGGATCTATTGTAATACTGACAGATAATAAAGAGCATAAGACATACAAAGTTTTATTAAATAGATGACAATTAGACACTTCATACATTTATTCACTGATAAGATTTTCATGAAGTTTGTTATGGTGGGTATTATCAATACTATTGTTGGTACTACTATCATGTTTGTTTTCTATAATCTATTTCATCTCAACTATTGGATATCATCAGCCTCAAATTACTTTTTTGGCAGCATCTGCATTTTTATATTAAATAAACATTTTAACTTTAATTATAAGAATCATTTCTGGTCTTCGCTTTTACGATTCACTATCAATATTCTTACATGTTATCTGTTAGCATACGGAATAGCAAAAACATTGATCAAATGGATACTTTCTGATTTTAGTACCACATATCAAGAAAATATTGCAATGATTATAGGTATGTGTCTCTTCGTGGTATTTAACTATTTAGGAAAACGTTTCTTTACATTTAACATAAAATATGAAAAGGTTATTTCTTTTACTTTTAGTAATCAGTATTACATGCCATTTACAGGCACAATTGGTTATTAATAACCATGCTGCTTTTTATGATAGCCTAACAAATACTTGGTTGGCAAGTATTCCTGAAACTATGTTTGGAAAAGACTGTCAACTGACTATTACTATGCAAGACGGATGGAAAAATTTAACTATTGACAATGAATCGGTGGACAACCAATTTACATTTAAAGAAATAACTGCAGAAAGCGTCTATCAAACAAGTATTACAGATGCAGATGGTAATATCTTAAATGGAAATATACAATTTACTTTCTTTCCTATTATACATTTAAGTGGAGAATTCGGTAATGAATATCAGTATGGAAAAGTAACCATTTCCTGTCCTGGCGAAGATACAGACATCATACTGGATGCTAATATTAAATGGCGTGGTGGATCAACCAACAAAGCCAAGAAACACAAAAGAAACTACAAATTAAAATTTGATGACGATTACCAATTTTTCGGACTTCGAAAAGATAACAATTGGATTCTTGATGCAGGACAAAATGATCTTTTCCGTTTACGTAATCGAGTTGCCATGGATATTTGGAATGATATGGTTTGTAAGCCGTACTATATCGATAAAGAACCTAAGGCTCTTAGTGGGGTCAGGGGGCAAGTTCTAGAAGTTTTCCTAAATAATGAATATCGGGGTATTTATAATTTCTCTGAAAACATGGATCGGAAACAACTTAAACTTAAGAAATACGACAAAAACACTGGAGAAATACATGGCGGCCTGTGGAAATCGGAAGGATATGGTAATACATTGATGTGGGAATGTACTGAAACATATGACAATAAAAGTGAAAAATGGGGCAAATTTGAACTAAAATATCCAGATTTGGATGATTTACCAGAAAGTGACTGGAGTACATTATGGAATGCTATCAACTTTGTTGCATATAGCAATAATGAAGAATTCATCCAAAATGTGGCTAGTTACTTCGATATTCCCGTACTTATTGACTATTATATATTTCTAGAAACGCTTGCTGCACGAGATAATGTTGGTAAGAATGTTTTCTGGGCAGTTTATGACAAGGCTATGGATAAAAAACTAACCCTTGCTATATGGGATTTAGATGGTTCAGTAGGTACAAAATGGTTGGGTGAAAAAGCAGGACCAACATGTGAGATGGACTATAGTCTTAAAATTCTTACAGATCTATTAACATTTAATGTAGATCATTTTTTCGAAAAAGCAAATAAACGCTATCATGAACTAAGAAAAAATATATTATCCGAAGATAAACTCATCAGTCGTTACACCGATTACTACACATTATTGAAAAAAAGTGGTTTAACAAAAAGAGAGGAAAAAAAATGGTCTGGCGATACAGATATAAATGGTGAAGAAATCAACTTTGATAAAGAAATAGCATATATTACTGATTGGATAACAAGACGTATGCCATACTTAGACAGAGATATTTTTCCGGAATCATTCTCAAATATAACAAATATCAGCAAAGAGTCTTTTAATAACAACAAACTATATAATCTAAATGGTCAAGTTGTTAATGAAAAAATACCTCTAAGAAAGGGTATCTATATTCGTAACGGAAGAAAAATAATTATCAAATAACTCACCTTATTTGCCTTATTTTTCTCACAATCTTAATAATATCAGCAATATTGATGATGCTGTCTTCATTTATATCAGCCTCATCTTCATCAAACTTTCCAGTCGAAGTCTGCTTTCCCATTGTATGGTTTACAATATCCACAATATCTTTTGCATCTACCTCTTCATCACTATTGGCATCACCCTTATCAATAATAGATGGATTAAGGTCTTCAAGCATTTCACTACGAAATAAATCTATGTCATCTTGTGACACAGATATTTTATTTATAAAAAAACTATTGAATTTCTCACATAGGGTTTCGCCTTCCTGCTGATTAATAT
The DNA here is from genome assembly GCA_017518935.1 of Prevotella sp. Lineage (GTDB taxonomy): Bacteria > Bacteroidota > Bacteroidia > Bacteroidales > Bacteroidaceae > Prevotella. The sequence goes on along the minus strand of JAFWTK010000220.1, from coordinate 425 downwards.
ATTCAAACACTTGATCAATAGATGACTTAGTACTTTCTTTTTTACTCCAAAAAAAGGTAAGTTCGTAGTCCTTCACCAACTCATTATAAGGAATACCTAATAAACCTTCTAAAAGGAAAGAAAGATAACCTGTACGATCCTTACCATAAACACAATGCTCATAGATAGAATGTCCTTCACACAAGTTATTTACAATGAATTGAAATTCCTTGCGCCATCTATATAGATAATATATATTATTCAAATGTTCTGGCAATTGTCCACTATTATTGGTATAATAATAAGTTGGTATATCTCCAGCAGGTGTAGAATTCTCATTTAAAAAACCAAATACTGAAATATTATTTCCTTCATTATAATATGCTCGCATATCCAACTCTGCTTCTACTCCTAATTCACGCAATATATCAATTCCTTCCTCAGTG
>JAFWTK010000219.1 GCA_017518935.1 Prevotella sp. | reverse complement strand
CCCTTGCCGCCGCCGTATACATTACCAGAGATGTAAGCGCCCTCGACAGTTTCTTTCTGGTAAACCATCGGTTGTGCATCTGCTGCTAAGTCTGGATCATATTCAGGGTCACCCTCTACAGCATGAACTTTCTCCAAAGATGTCATTTCCACCTTCGTTGCCGTACAAATATTGACTGTAGTATTGCCATTGACATCAGCCTGGTTGCCACCGCCATAGACAGTACCAATCTCACCCAACTGATTAGGGTTATCAGCATTATCATCATCTATATTCCCATAAAATTCTCCCTTGATCATGTTGATATTGACTGTCGGATTGGCATACATCTTTGCTTCTACACCAAGTCCGCCACCGAATACCTTACCGATGTGGGTGCAAGAAATGATGTTCAACTCAGGCTGCTTGTCATATTTGAAACTACTACTTGAAGATTCTCTATATGTTGTTCCTTCAAATGATTCCACTGCCTTGTGAGTATCTGTTTCTGATTCTCTTTGTCCGAAAGTAAGTTTTCCATCTGTAGAAGCAGTAGATTTATTTGTTATATAATAGCCATAAGCCGAGTATGGCGCCTTATTACCGCCAAGATACAACTCGTCGATTAAGATAGGTTGACAGCCCGTCTCCTCGATGTTCACCTTGATATGGCCCATAATGATACCGCCCCGGTTGTTACCACCGAACAACTTGCGGAACTTACCGCTGGTGATGGTCAACTCCACGTTGCCATGTACATTGGCATTGTCAGCACCGCCATAATACTCCTTCACCCAAGAGTCGGGCATACAACCAAGGATTGTGATAGCATTGCCCAAAATGTCGGCATTCTTACCTGCAGTGACCATCTTTTCTACCAGCATTGGACAAGCGCCTGGGGTTGGATCTGCATTGGCTGTAAAATTAGTGTCGTGATTAATAGTTCCTCTCTCGTTACTACCACCGTAGGCCTCATGGATATAGCCACCCGTAATCAGGGTGTTGGCATTACCCGTTCCGTATGCCTCACCATCATAAAGACCGACATCAGCACCAGGATTTGTGGTGGTCACACCATTAACCGTGATATCATCCTTACCATTACCACCACCAAACACGTACCCTATCTCATAGGCTTCTTTTACTAACAGGTTCGTTTCAGGAACAGCAGCGGCATTACCACCTCCATAGACTGTCTCAATGCTGGTAATGTAACAACCTTCGATGATGACCTGAGTCTTTGAACCAGTAGGTGCAGAGGTAGGATCATAGGATATCGCAGGAATATACGCCGCCATATTACCACCACCATAAACCGCCTCCACATCGTATCTGAAAGCATCGATTTCACCTTTGATTACTTCCTTTCTTGCATCTGTACTTCCAGCAGCGTCAATTTCCTCGGTTATATCAGTAATAGCCGTTTTGAGTTCGGTTGCTGTTGCGTTACTTTTATCATGCGTAGCCTGATATGTAGAGACGTCTATATCTGCCAACTCCGTTATCTCATCTTTTAATTCATTTACAATGGTTATCTTATCTTGAAGGATGCCCTTAAGCGTACTACGAATAATAGCCTTCTGTTCATCGGTTAATCCTTCGGAAGTATCGTCAAGCGCATCATAATTTACATTGTCCGACGAGAACTTATCATTGATGGTTGTTTTCGTCTCATAACTATTCTGCGTAGCATAGACATGCACAGTCACATTGCCCTTAGGCGAACCATTGACATTGTTACAACCGAATACACGACTTACAATACAGCCTTTCGAAGAAGAAGATATTGGAGAGCCAGTAGTACCGTAAGTTTTGAAGCCATCGACTACCGTAGAAGTTGTTGTGCCATTCAGGTCAACCAGAACATCGCCATAGACATAAGCAGGAAAATCTTTAGCGGCATCACCTTCGCCCCCCGTTACACCTAGTTGTCCCAGGCCGCCACCATAGGCATAACCCTTGATGTAGCCACCAAGGAGTTTAACAACAGTCTTATGCAATGCTGTCTTTTTTGTCTCGTCCGTCCATGCACCTTGTGTCTCATAAGCAATACTAGGATTGGCTGCTGCTACCTCATAACTGATGGCTGTATAGGTCTCAGACTTCGTATAATAATCCTTAACAGGATCGCCTACTTCCAAATCAGTAGCCTCTGCATACGTCTCTCCATCTTTTGTATAATACGTTACATCTTCTTCGGCTACCGCACTCTCGTCAGTGATTATCGTATAGACAAATTCCTTCTTAAAATAAGACTCATCCTCGTTCAGTGGTGTCGTAGCCTGAACATAATTCTTGTTCGGACTCCAGTTGCCGGTGTTCGTGTTAGCCAGAGCACCGCCGCCATACACATCCTCATCAATCGTGCCGCCCTGGATCTCCACATCCACGTCACCTTTGGTTATACCTTTCTCACCACCACCATAGACGGTGCCATGGACTTCTACATTTCCAGAGCCTTCACCGATAGTCACGATGGGATGGGTGGCCAAGGCCAGCGTCTCAAGATAGTTTGAATATTGGGTCTCTGTAAAATATTCCCAAACATAATCTGTATCATCACTATAATCCCACTTCGTTCCTTTATCTGCATCTTTATAAGACGAATTATAGGTCATCATACGTTTGGAACGGTTGGGTCCTGAAGAAGAGAAACTTGGGAAATGACCCCAGCCAGCACCAAACACGTTTCCTCCGTCATCTAATCCGATTTTGGCATCATCCTTGATAGTAACGGTACATTGTCCACCGTTTAACAATATAGAAGGCATTCCCTTGGCATCAAGGCCATATCTGCCAACCGAGGCAATCTCACCACCGCCATAGACGCTCTTTCCAATCTCGGCTTGGGCCTGAATGGTGACTGTGGTGTTATTACGCACCAGTGCTGAATAGCCATGTGTCACTTTGCCCATACCAGCACCAAACACACTACCAGCAATTTCGGGTTTGCTTGTTCCTGATGCGCTGCCTATCGTCACACTCGTATTATTCTCCACGCGGCCTACCTCACCGCCGCCATAGACGTTAAGCCCCACCTTGCCTGCATTGATTTCGACACTCGTTTGGTATACCATGGCTTTCTCGCACCAGAAGGTGGTAGGTATATCCTCACCCTTGCCTGCACCGAATACATTGCCTTTGATTTCCGTATCATCACCACTGATCTCTACCCCACATTCGCCAGTGTCGTCTATCCACGTGTAATTTCTGATGTTACTCTTATTGATTGTACCCACATCGCCTAATTCGCCACCACCATAGACGGAGCCATACATGGTACCGCCACTGATGGTGACCGAGGTGGTTCCTTTCACCTTTCCTGATTCGGAAAATACCGCAATACCTTTACCACCGCCAAAGACATTGCCATACGAGCCTTCCGTACCAATATTACCATTCTGAATCGAAACAACGGTTTGGTCTTGTACAAACCCGTTCTCGCTGCCGCCATAGACGGAACCCTTCACAGAGGTGATGGAGGTATTTCCGTTGATAGTGACACTGGTATTGGTGACTAAGGCCAGGGTTTGCAGGAAATTATTATATTTATCCTTTGTATCAAGATATTCCCAAACATAGTTTCTGTCTTCTTCTCCGTTTTCATCGACATAATAATCCCACTTTCCTGCTTCTTTGGCTTCTGGTGAATGAGGGCCTCGCTTTCCTTCCGGCTGACTCGCATCATAATTATAGTTCACCATACGTTTAGACCAATCTTCTTTATCATAGCCTTCACCATATTTCCAACTATAATCAGGATTACTGGCATCAACTCCCTGGCCGCCACCAAACACATGACCTGCCGTTTCTGTTGCTACCTCATCTTCTCCATCTGGTCCGATTTGAGCATAGTCTTTGACAATGACAGTACATTTCCCACCGGTTTTCGTTTCGTACGGCATGCCTATTTCTATTCCAGGATGTGCTGCACGAAATTCGTCAGTGAGGTCAGTCTCTGAAGCAACTTTATATCTGCCCGCCGTTGCCTTTTCACCACCACCATAGACGTTATGTCCCACCTTGGCGTGGTTCTGAATAGTGACAGTACAATCGCCTCGCACCAGAGCCGAATAGCCATGTGTCTCTAAGCCCTTGCCGGCACCGAAGACGCTGCCCCCTATTTCGGGAGCACATGTTCCTGATGCACTGCCTATCGTCACCTGCGTATTCCATTCTACTCGACCCACCATACCGCCGCCATAGACGTTCTGATCCACTGTACCACTGTTGATAGTGACCTTCGTTCCATAATCCTTGTAAGTGGAATTTGTGCCGGGATTAGCAATGCCGTCGCCTTTTTCATTTTTTCCGACCATACCTTTCGCGCACGTAAAGGAGTCTGCCTTACCACGACCGCCGCCGTAGACGCTACCATGTATGTGAACTCCCGAGGACGTTGGTGTTGATGGTGATGATGGTTCATCTTCCGCCATGGCGCTTCCGCCAGCGAACCATGCCGTCAGCAACATTACGAGTGTCAATATGTATCTGTTCCTATATGTCATATCTTGTGCCATTGTCGTTATTCCATTTCATCTTGTCGTGTTAGGGCGTGGGCTCTTCCCCGATGTTTACCACCGTCTTGCCTTCCACGTCGCCCTCGTCACCACCGCCAAAGACATCACCAAGCACCTCGGTATTACCGAGAATGTTGACGGTGACCGTCTTGGTTTCACCAGTGACGTAACTTTCCTGACCACCGCCATAGACATGGCCAGTATCTGAATTACCATCAGTTCCTATCTTGGATTGTTTAGTCCCCGTGGTTGTTATAGTGAGGGTGACGTCACCGTTTATCGAACCGAGGCTGGACTTACTCAAGTCCTCGGTGGTGAAAAGTCGTTTCGAATCGCCTGTATCAATGCCTAATTCATCGGCATGCTCCCAGTGATAGGTGGTGGTGGCTGGGAGTTCTGCCTCCAAATAGGCACCAAGGTTCTCGTCATAATGTGGTTGTGTCTGGAAACTATTGTTCATCACCTGAACTGGGGGGAGTGATGCTGAATAGCCTGCTCCGAACACATTGCCTTCTACGGTGCAGTTCGTGAGTGTGGACTTAACATTACCGACCACCTTGCCAAGGCTGCCGCCGCCATAGAAGTTACCAAGACACTGATCGAAAAGATCGAGACGTCCCCCCAAAGGACTGGTAGTAATGGTGCAATCCGTAAGTTTTGAAGTAACATCATACGTCTTGGCCAATGAGAAAGTTACATAATCCACAAACAGACGACATACGTTTTCAGTGTTACTTGACATAGGGAGGAACTGATAGTCAATTCGTGTTTCCACACCAGTATATAGAATATCTACTTCAACTTTATTAATTGTAACTTTAAATGTAGGATTAACCCGATATTTTAATCCATTATCTCCCTGAACCCACGAATTCCAATTAATATTTATTTTATTATTTTGGTTAGCAGGATAACGACGATTATAGGAGTTACCACCATAACCTGCACCGAAGAAGGTTCGGAATGTGCAGTTGTCGGCATTGGTGACCACCTTCGTAGTACTGTTCATATCACCGAACTTAGGACCGCCACAGAACTGGTCTACACGACTATTTGTGATAACAGTGTAGATATTGCCTTCTGCAATATGAGCGGCATTGATACCACCTGCGTAAAATTCATCAATGTCGGCATTGTCTATCTGCCAGATGATATTACCATTGGAATAACTTTCTTTGGTAGTTCCATTCATTGTGAAACCACCGATACCCTGCATACCTGTGCCAGCCACCTTACCAAAGCGACCGCCATTGATGTAACACTCTGCATTATCATTATAATTGGCATTGGGGGTATTATATAGTCCTGTCAGATAGAACTCGTCAAAGTCGCCACCAGTTACCGAAATAGGAGGATGAGGACTGACAAACTGGTCCCCGATCTCATCCTGATGGACTCCAATATGAAATTCTTTGAACCATACGTTACCGCCTACATGGTAGTACTCAACAGCATTGGCTGCAGAACCATTTTGGTGGGTCACCCACTGCTCTATGACTCCACCTTGTAGGATGATTGGACTCATGGTTCGCGGGGATAGATCATACTCGAACTGCGTCACACGGAATAGGGCTGTGTTGGTGCATTCAAACCAGCCATTCGGTTGCATGATACCGAAATTATAAGTACCTTTACCGCCTGTGGTTTTCTGTGCCATACCGAGACCTATCAGATTCAAGAAATCGTATCTTACGGGATGGAAACGCAGACGGCCATTAAAACGAAGCATAAAAGAATAGTCTGGCTCATTGTCGCCATCCAAGTCAACAGAAGTAACCGTATAGGTCTTATTTGCTTCTATATCTCCAGTATGGTGATAATTGCCCACAAGTACCACAGCATAGTCATAAACAGTGGGATTACTTACATTAGTCCCAGAAAAAAGTGCCGAACTTGAGATAGCACCGTTATCACCGGTAAGGGAGGTGTAAACTAACTGACCATTGAAATCCGACACACCATTATTATAATGTTGACCACCTCCAACGGTCGTGACATTGACGGGAGTAGTCATGGCATCATAGGCAGTTCCTGCACCAGTACCTGTTCCAGTACCATCCTGATAAACCACATCCCAGTATGCGTCAGACAGATAAACCGCCTTGCCCCAATATGGCTCAATGGTAATGGCAGACACACCTTCCGGTACATCAAAGTAGGCCCCCTGATTAAAGACACGACCACTCACGCTATATAAATCCTTGTCAGTACAGTTACGATCAGCAAAGTTATAAGGTGTATTTGTATACGAAATAACTCCATCAGTGACACTCGCTGTAACATCGGGAGGTGTTGCAGCAACATCGTCATTATCTTTAGAGAAACTATTCGATCCTTCTTCACTGATTTCAACTATCTTCCATCCTGTAACTACACGGTTGCCTGTATAGTTTTTCGTTCCTACATCGTTGTAATAAGGTAGTTGTACCCTGTAGTAGTTAAAATTGAAATGGTCGGGGTCTTTATCGGTGATGGGAAGCGGGAGGCTTGGGGTAGTAATGCTAGCCTCGTCCACTCCCGTGCCCGGATGATGATACGGGACTGATTCGTCTTCCGCATCGTCCATCTGTATTTTCACGGTCAGTGTGCCAAATTTGCGTCCCTGATTACGTTGTGTCTTTTTTATTTCTTCATCGGTACTGAACTCATTCAGATTGTCTTTGACAAGATTCACCACCGACGGATATTTACCAGGAGTCTTTAGGATAGGATAAGGCGTAGAAGTTCCTTTTTGACTGGGCTCCAGCACCCACTTCATCATCTCGTCCTTGTTGTCACAACTACCTGTAGCCCACCAAGCCGCCAGTTCGCGGTTACTATTCAGCAAATGACGGAAGAACTCAAAGCGCTGCAAAAAGCGTGTCTCAGCAGAGAGTGCACAATTATATACGTCAATATGCTGACCCTGTACATAAGAGGCACCAGCCCAGAAATAGTTGAAGTTATTGACACCATCGGCATCACCGTCATTGGTGATTATTTCGCCATTGTAAATCGGTGCTATTGAAGTACAATAGTCGTTATCGATTTCCCCGTAAAACATACAGTTCATTACCATTGTCTTGAGATTATTGGCTGTGGTACGAAATTCATTCTTTCCCACTATACCACCAACAAAACTACCGCTTGTAATATCGGCATAACTAAAACAATTGATAACTCTTGCTGAACCTTTAAGGGTTCCTACCAATCCACCTACGTTTCCATCTCCACCTACAGTTCCGCCTTTAATACCACAATTGTAAATGCGTGTTTCGCCTTGAGCGACATTGGCTATGGCACCTGCATCACCAGATGTACTTATGCTAACCGATGTGATATTCAGATTCTTGATAATGGCATCCTGTACATAGTCGAACAGCGGAGAAGAACCAAGTTCAAACTCAACAAGATCACCATCAATCGTTCCTCTGAAAGGATTGGCACTCGTTCCAATCTCAACACCACTTTCTGAAGGCGTTCCTTCGGCAGTAAATCCTGAGGCCAGTATGTAACTGCCTGTTGCACTGGTGATGCCAGCCAAAGAACTAATAGGGGTTGCACTGCGTAAATCAACAACAAATGTAACTACACTGGAAGTGTATGTCGTCCCATCAACTGTATTGTAAGCGATGGCTTTAAACACATTACGGGCATTGGCCGTTATTGATAATGCTGATGTGTAATCTGTTCCAGCACCAACAGGAGGAACTGGATCTTCCGGGTCGGTTCCATTATCACTGAAGGTGTATCTGAAGGTCACGCCCGAAACTTGACTATTGGTAATGGTAACATCATTTCCTGAGCGCGTAATAATGGGATTCAGAAGATTTACCTGTATCGGATCGCTTGTGGCAACTCCTGAGGTCCAATCCGTGCCAGAAATATTATCGTGATAGATACTGATGGCCTTTATTGTATAACTTGGACCATATTCCAAACTGACGTTTTTCCCTAGTGTAGAAGAAGAGGTTGGCGTTGTTCCGTCTATAGTATAATAGACATTACCCAAGTCACTCGATATGGTTACATTAATGTCATTCACTGTGAAAGTGGGCTTAGCAGGAACGGTTACCAAAGTCCATTGCGAACTGCCGGTATTATCCCAAAGACCGATTTTGGCAGGCTTAAGGTTTCCATCTCTTTTATTAAGGTATTTTTTATGACCGCCTGCGGTGGTGGTGGTGGTGGTGGCATCAGTTGCTGCTTTCGGTCTGATGAGGATAATCTGTTGCAGGATGTCCGATTCGTTACCACTTTTGCGGGTAATCTCGAACAGGGCGTTTTCCCCAGGGCTATCCGTCGCAACAAGCGACACAGTCTCTGTTTCGGGCATGGATCCATCAACCAAATCCGCCGCCACCAGGTATTTCCCGTCCTTATAATGGATGATGTGATAGTATTCGCCCACAATCTGTATTTTCCAGATAGCATCCTCATCCGTTTTCTTGGCTGTTGTAACGAGTGCACTTTGACCGCCTACAGGATACATACAGTACTCGCCACCATTTTCTGTGCTGTGAATATAATAGATACCTGAGTAGCCACAATTCGTCAAGTTAATAGTCTCAGTTGCTTCTGAAGAGTTGATAACTCCATTTGATGCAATGGCTGTAATCGTATAGTTACCGCCATAAACAAGATTGAACGATCCTGAGGTAGTGAAATGAGTATCTGTAGAAGTTGTGGGGCTAGTTCCGTCTATAGTGTAATAAATCTCATCACCGTAATCATTTGCTGTAATAGTCACAACATTGTCTGTATATGTGATGGTTGGAGCGGGTATGGAAGAGCGGTTATCCACCACTTGCTCTGCCACAACGGAATTGAGGTATCCAGTCTTTGCGGCAATGGCCTTGATGGTAAACTTCTGGTTTCCATTCAAAGAGAAAGGTTCGCTATATAGAAGCAATGGATCCTGTGTAGGCGTCGTACCATTTGTCGTATAATAAATAGTTGCATCAGGATCACTACAAGACAATGTGACTATGCTCCCCTCTTTGGAGATGGATGGCGAAGATTCCAACTGCGTAACGGTCAATTGAACCACATCAGAATTAAAATATCCATCTTTCATAGTCATTGCCTTAACGGTAGTTGTTTCCGTTAGGGAAATGGCCTCACTGTATTCAGTCGAACTGGTAGTTGGATTAGTACCATCAGTAGTATAAACGTTTGTGGCTCCTTCCACCGAACTTGTTATACTAACCTTCTGAGTAACATCGTCAAAACTGACATTAGGATCTGGCAGTTTCACGATAGAATGTGTAGCCACTTCAGAATCATCCATCCAGTCCTTAACAGCAATGGCTTTAAAAGTCGTTGGATCTGAGATGGTCGGTTTGTCAGTGGGATCATACTCTTTGGTGGGATACTCTTCCCCAGCATTTGCTGGGTCTGGAGTTGTTATACCATCTATTGTATAATATATTGTGGCACCCTCTGTGCTGGTAATCGTCACTTCTCCTGTTTCTGAGGAATAGGTGATTACTGGTCTTTTACATTTAACATCCTCAAAATACCATAAACCGGTTTTGTCATGTAAGTCCCAATGACCTATCAGACCTCCACAATAGACATCATTGGCATCTTTTCCGCTTCGTTTAAATTTACCAGGAGAAGACTGGTTTTGACCAGAATAAAAATTCATATTAGCTTTCGCAGGATTTAACGAAGCACCGGCAGGTCTAGTTGAAGTGCCTGGTGTGCGACTCTCTTCTGCTTTAGAACAAATATTATAATTTTTGTCTGTATTTCTTGTATTTGGAGAAATATAGAAAAGGTAATCGTCTTTATCTACATCATCTATAGATAACTGCAGATGATATCTAACACGACCTACATTAGTTCCTGTACCCGAAACTATTTGTTCGTTATGGACTAAATAATACTTGGTACTTTCCGATGACACAAATTTAATGTAGTAATAATCTTTCTGCGATTCTTCATCTGATTCCGCAAATACGATTTCCCATTTTGCTATAGGATCTGTGAGGATTGAGGGTCTTCCTGTTCCGACGTTATCTGGTTTGTGCGTTGTCAAGAACGGCATCTTTTTGAGGTCGTCATTTATATCTCCATCGTAATAGTTTGAAGCAGGACACAAATAGGAATTATTCGTTTTATTAGTGGAACTATAGTCGCTACCAGTCAAGTTTTTATCATCTGAATAATTAGCATTAGCAATAAAATAAGTACCAGAATAGTTATAACCAATGGGTTCTGGTTGTCCCCACATCTCACCAACTCCCACCATCATCAAAATCAATACAGCGGCATAGCGCATCATACGCACAAGGGGACAGTCCCTTGTGTCAGGAGCATCGTTCTTAGTGCGCTCCAAGCGGACTCCCAGTGCGCCCCAAGCGGACTCCCAGTCCGCTTCAAGGGGACTACCTGTTGGCCTATTGTATGTAATATCGTATCAATCTTCATATCTTGTGTCATATATCTTCTTTTCATTTCTAATTTATGTCATCTATGGTTTATTTCACGGCGAGTTTCTTGGTGTAGCGGCCGTTGATGGTCTGGACGATGTAGACACCCTGGTTGGGGATGAACTTCTCGATGGTCTCACCCGGGGCAATGTCGAAGGTATGCAGGGTGATGCCACTGACGTTGACGATGCGCACGGTGGTGCTCTCGCTCAGGCTGGAACTGACGATGATGCGATGCTGACCCGAACGGATGATCAGTTGGCCCGGTTCGTCAGCCTCACGAGGCTCAGCCTCATGCGTCTCTTCCTTGTCGCCATAACCGAAGAGGAGGCTCCTGGTACGGCTATTGTATCTACTGGTAGAAGTAAAGAAGGGACGGAATGGAACGGTCAGAACGGTCAGTTCTCCACTTGAAGTTATCTTGTCGAAACTGCTACCGGTAGCATTCAAGACATAGTCGCTATTAGCCTCATGCTCGGTTTCCACGAGACAAGGCACGAAATTGTATCCTGCTCCAGTGCCCTCTCCTACCACTGCCTTTTCGCTGCTGACAGGAATCGTTCCATTTTCTTCCGAAGCGAAAGTGATTACCTGCTTATCGAGTTTATCTATTGTCCTATTTATTTTACCCATGCTGGTTAGTGGCAAAAAGTCGCCTGTGAGGTCGAACTCGTAATACTTACTGCCTGGGAATCCAATCAGGTAAGGCGTGCCTGCTGTGAGATAGGGATAGCCTGCATACTCGCGGCTTTCTTTATAATACTGCTGATAGATATCCGAATGCATATCCTGACGCGACTCCTTACTATAATAGTAGTCCCAGAGGAAGGTGTTGGTGGCGGTCTTGGCCCCACCGCCTGTCACTTCATCAGGATAGTTGAACACTGCCACGGAAACATTTGCATCGCCAGTTGCTTCAACACCCTTCTGATACTCACGCAACCAGTACTCATGACTCTTCAGATGGTCATCCAACGGGTGATCTACAGGATCATCAGAATCTGGATCATCTGTCTCTGTATGACGGTTCTTTTCCTCATAGAAGTGGGTAATCTCACCCTTGGTCTGCGTCGTGACGAGTTCTGCAGTGAATGGCAGGCTCACAACCTCCCAGCCCTCGTTAATCACCACATAGTTGTCAGGCTGGCGCTGATACCACATACGCGTAGCGCGTTGTGACTCAGGATCCGATAAAGTCGGGACGCTAATGAAACTATATTCTATCGGAGCAAAGAACTCCTGACGGTCCACCAGGAAGTGGTCAGATTCTGCCTGATACCCAGTGCCATTCAAATAAACGGCATGGCCCTTAATTTTGTTGATAACGGTGGGATTTACATCTTCCACACTGCGGTAATCTCCCGTAGAACCCGTAGCCGTGGTCTCTTCATAGATCGGCTCCTTGCTGTCGAGGTAACTGCGAATCACCGTCTTATCGCTGGCACCAGCATAGACAAGCAGGTTCTGCGTCAGGTCGGCATTCAAGAAACTCTTCAGCGGGGCGTGGTCGAGTATTGTCGAAGGCGTGCCATCGCTCGTATAGCCCGTAAAGTCAATAGCCGTCATGTGTGGATAGACATCATGCGAGCCATCAGCCGACTGAGCTGCAAACACGGCATTGTCATTATAATATGCCTTATTTGGTGTCGCATTCTGGAAGTAAGCCGGTGCGCGATACACGCGGTTGGACTCGCCATCAACCTCACCAATGCGTCCTGGCAGATCCTGATGGGTCACATTTCCATGACCATAGGTGAGCGACTGTCCGAAGAAGATATAGTCATCGGGGTACAAGGCATCCCATCCGAAATCGTCGTTCGGATCATGTTCCTCCCAATAATGTTTATCTTCATTCTGCGGAAGGAGTTCACCTCCGGCATAGACAAAGTCACCGTCTGTATAGCGATCCTGCACATAATCCTGCACAGGCTCTTCATTGCTCAGCGACAAATCGTCCAGGCTACCTTCCGTTGACGAAGCCTTGCCACCTTTTTTCAGGTAATAGCCATTCAGTTCATAGGCTATCTCACCATTATAGAATGCTCTCTCATCCTTGCCGATGGCTCCATCAGTAGGACTGGTAGTCGTGAACTTGTCTTCATTATAATAACTGTTCGCAATGAGACCGTCATTAGCAATAGGCTTGGTTGTGGCATCTGGCGAATCGGAAGTATCATATACCCAACAGTTCTCTATTCTGCCATTATTGACATCGGCAATACCACTACTACCGGACGGGAATTCACCTGTCACACCGAGGTTATACACATTACCGCAGAGGCTCTTGAACAATGAACTGGTGAGTCCGCTGATGGTATAGCCGTCGCCATGCAGATTACCCTGGAAGCACGGCTCGCCCGTACCACTTCCGATGCTGGTCCAGGGATCACCCGGCTCAAGGTCGGACCTCAAGATGATCTCCAGATCCTTACAACCTTCCACCTTCGATTTTAGTATATCGTCATCATCTAACGTCCTTTCGTAGAGATCTTTCAACAGGTCAAGTCCGCTCTCACCACTATAGTCATTGATATAGACCTTAGGCGAACGCTGTGCCTCAGACGTTTCGGGCTTTCTCATACCAATGCCGAGGTAATCCGGATCCTCCATCACACGCTTCAAGTCGTGGTAGTTGGCCACCTTAATCTGCACGGGGCCTTGGCTATATTGCTTTCCTGCCATTGTGATAGCGTAGTAATCCACCCAATAGCCATCCTCATACCAATAGAACGGCTCAGTGCGGTTATCGTATTTCTTTCCGTTAATGTGACTGTTGGCATCCACTTTATTATCATAGATCACCCATTCACCGCCACTCACGCCAAGGGCACCCCTGATGATGTCAGGTGTCTTGAACGACCTTACCGTTCCCGGCAGAACCAGGCCCGGATCTTCTATTTCTCCTACGTATGGCAACTCATCCTTGAACTCAATCTTAATATTGATGTAATGCTGCTCTACTGTTTCTTCTTCATCTTCAATATATGAATACTCAAAATATGCGGTGATATATTTCTCCTTCCTCAAATCTGCGAGGTTAGATTCACTGCTTACATAAAGAGTTGCGACCTCTGTTGGCACTGCTGAAAGGCTTCCGATAGTTTGCTGGTCAAAATACTTTTCATAAGGATACAACAGATCAAGGGCATCCCCATTGAACTTCCAATTTTCCCTGTCATCATCAATCAACGAACACCAGCCTTGCAAAGCATCATATTTCTTAGTTGCATCATAATATGAGCCACCGTACCAACCGGCCTTATCTTCTTTGACCCTATAACATCTCGTCAGACTATTTTCAATTACCTGCTTAGCCTCATCATACAAATCAACATAGCCAGCCCGCGGGCTTGTATGTCTATCTGCATCTGTCAATTGATCCACAGGTATATTCAGCGTGATGGATATATACTGATCAATAATTGCATCTATGTCTGGATTAGTAGATCCTTCCTCTGTTGGTATCAAGTCACCCTTCGTCAACAGATATTGACCGCCATCATTCAACTGCAGACTCCGTATACACAGCCAATAGTCATCGACCAACTCGACTTCTGCCTGATCCTCAAGACTTTCTCTGACACCCTCAGGGAATGTTTCTGGTTTATTATATTCATCCACTACTATCTTAGGAATAATAGTACCTTCATCATAATAATGCTGTCCATAAGGTCCAGTAGATTTCGGTGAATACGACGGACTATTTGTCTCCTCGGGCGAATAGTAATTGAGTTCTTCTAATGGATTACCATAATCGTCTTCTATCGGATTACCCTCATTGTCAATCTGTTTGAACTCCAAGGTCAGCACATAACCAGTGCCATGCGACATATTGTTCAGATTGGCACCGTTATTGGCTGCAGCGTAAATACTATTATATATGGAATCCACTTCAAAATAGTCTTTAACATCCGCACCCGCCTTCTGCCATTCCCAATAACTGATGGGATCGTTTCTACGATATTGATTTTCTCCTACGACCACAGGGTCAGCATCCTCTGCGATGGTGCAATAGCGACCAGGGTAAATTGCCTTTAACTGAATCTTGGCTCCACTTACATTTCCTCCCATGGCAAATGGAATCCTCAACGATGACTCAAACTTGTCAGCAGCGCCAGTATAGGCAGAGATTGTCTGATTGTATGAATAAATCTCACCCCTTATATACCAATAGTGAGCCTCATTCTCATCATTGGAAGTAAAGTTATTATGGTTCGGATAGCAGTCGTCTACAATATACATTTTAGGTTCACCTGGTTTTGAGACAGTGATGAAATTACCAGAATTATTGATTTTTTTAATATCATAGACATCCTCCAAAGTATAGGTATATTCCTCGTGCGTAGCAGCCTGATAGTTGTCTTCTGAGAGGAAGGTGCGGTAATATTTTGGACTGGAATCGTCATTCTCCACTTCATGCCTTCGCGATGCCGTACCATGCTCATTACGTGCATACACGAAACCACCACCTTCACCAGTTGTCACATTGATCAGTTCCAACTGGACGACACCCGTGATGGGTCCCCATTTGTCGTCATTTTCCTGCTTGAGTTCCAGAAACACGCCAGAAGCCAGTGCCATAATATTATCGCTCTGTCCTCTGTTCTTCTCCTTAGAACTGCCAAATTTCTGCTTCTTCCATTCCAGATAAGTATATTCATTTTCGGAAGGATCTTCATCCTCTGGATCAAGGTCAAATTCTGTCTTTCTTGTTTTAGCATTGCCTTCACCCTCCTCAATCCATCGTATATCCTCGTCGAAACGCACATCACTGGTCAGTGCACCAAGATAATGCACATTACTGTAAATGCCAAAATAGTTACCATGATAGTTCCTATAATCGTTAGCAGATTCGTAAAGAGGATCTTCGGGGTCGTCAGAATCATAGGAGTCTCCCAATTCAGGCTTACGTTCCTTATTCAACGACAGTTCACCGATACGGTTCAACGTATATACCTCTGCAAAATTGAGGTAATTACCATCCTGGTCTTTATTAATCACACGGTCCTCTGCTCCCTGCAGCACCAAACGGCTACCGAACATACCCACGAAGTCGGCTCGCTGGATGGTGTTCAGCAAACGGCCTGCATAGATACTACAGAAACCTGCCTGCTTCCATTTATTAACCAAGTCTGGATCAGAAGCGATTTCCTTATCATAGTCATCTTGTAACAATCGATCGCCTACAGCAAACGTAACAAAAGTGATATTGTCACTCTTTTTCTTCACTGTTGAAGTATAACTCTCCGTACACTCATACTCCACTTGGAAATACGCTTTCTCACGGGTGTTCAGTCCATTATAAACATCCATTTCTATACGATCATCAAGCGAGTAGTAGTCCGTACCGTAGTTGGTGATATTCAACTCGCGGTAGCCGTCGACAAAGGTCAAGTTACCATCGCCGTAAAGTCCACCCGTATGTTCTGTTCCGATCGTAATCAGGTCACGGATATATAAATCGTTGACGGTTGCTGCCACATTTCCAAAGACCGTGGTGGTTTCAGCAAACACCTGACTGTCACCCGTTGAGACATTACCACCAGCAAACACAGCATTATGGATGACCACACCATCTTCGTTCAGATTCTCACTCCATGCGTCTATCGTGGCTTCATTTTCCTTATCGTACTCCAAATGATCAAGCCAGTCGAATGGTATATATTCGCCTTCATTAAATGTTTTCGTCTCTTCAGACACCCCTGATCCTCTGGTAATGGTCAAACTTTTACCATCTTTCACCTGACACTGCGGCTCAATCCTCACATCGCAGGCTATGGAGAGATGACCTCTATTGTTCTTATCCTCCTCTTTAGCAAAGAAAGCGTCATACTCATCCCCAGTAAGACCATATTGTTCATTCAGTTCAGCATTAGTAGGTATGACATAGTATGTTTCATCGGGATCAAGGAAAGAAACTTGAATACCAGGAGTATTACCTTTTATAGGAATATTACCGCTATAGACGAATCCCACGTTGCCGCCTCCGAACACGTTGCCGTAACCCTTTGCCACACCTTCCGAGGTACCGACCTCACCACCGTAGATTCGCACCTTGGTGGAGCCAAACACGTAACCATCGGTATACAGACGGTCAAGTGCCATCGTACCATCGTCGGAAGCCTCTGTATAGCCTCTGCCGCCTCCGAACACGTCGCGCTCCACGTGGCCTTTATACAACTCCACGGTGGTGCCTCCCTGCTGGATGACTTTCTCGAAGATAGGCACCTTGTCGATAGGCTCCCTCGTGACACCTTTGCCCACAGCCGCGATCTCACCACCGCCATAGAGGCTGTTCTTGACAGTTCCGCCATACATCTTGACACTGGTAAAACGCACATTGGCCCTCGCACCGAAACCGGCACCAAACACATTACCCATGCCACGCTCTACCGTCTCCTCATTGCCGATGACACCATCATAGATACGGACATTTGTATGACCAGCGTCTTCGCCTCCCACAATTATTTTAGGATCACCATTATCATCCAGTATCGGATCGCCGTTCGCGTCCGTCAATTCCTTTTTTTCCAGGATGGCACCTCTTCGTCCACCACCGTAGACATTGCCACCGATGATGACATTGGGGGTAGATGCAGATTCTTCTTCTCCTTCGGCCCAGGCGAGGGTCGAAAGCAGCGTCAGAAGCAGGAGGATATAGTATCTGATATGGGTCATTTCTTTAATTTGCACTTATTTTTATCGTCGTCGCATCCGGGTCGGAGAGTTGATAGAGGTAAGACGGATTGACCGTCAGCGTCAGCGTCAACTTCTCTCCGCGTGTCAGGGTTGGCTTCTGTGTATTTGTCTGTGGATCTGTATATGTCAAAATACCGCCCAAGGCATTCTCTGCCGTACGGCTACTCAATTTATATGGAGTCGCTCCTTTATCGTAAACATCATAATAACTCACCACAGAGAGATCACTGGCATAGCCCGGGGCAAAGCAGCCCACTTGGATATCGCCATCCACAATCTCGCTGAATTCCTTACCATCGGCATCCTCGAACAGCGTAATAGTGCATTCACTAGATGAAGACCCGCTTTGAGTTGATGTCGTAATTGTACCCACAGGACTACTGCCAGCAGTCAGTGGCACTGTCATATTCAGTTTGCTATCTGAACTCAAATTCACCTTCAACTGCAACTTGGTCAGTTTGATGGTACGCAACGATGCGTATTCTGCATCCAAAGGACCAAACTGGAAGGTAACGGCAGAATAGAGGCGATCGAGGAGCAGATGGACGTAGTTGTGATCCTTCGACTGACCTTTATAATAGAATTTGCCCCTCTCAACAACGCTTTCTCCTAAGTTACCATCTAAAGTGCCCTTAACGCCCACGATCACACAAGGATCCTGACCCTCCAAGGCCAAGGGTGAAAGATTGCTGACGGTGAGCGTTGCACCTGAAGAATAATTGGTCGAAGGTGTTATATTGGTTGTTATATCATCTCCAGACAACACACCATATAAATAATAGTCCGCATTTTCCTTAATCTTGCCGTCTTTACTCCATGAGGGATTATTCCAAATAAAGGTTGCCTGTTTGGGTTCTTCTTCGTTACTGGTAATGAACATCCGGATTCTTGAATCGTTTTTGATTGATGCCTGATCAAAATCATCACCACTTCGAGTGAATGACACCAGTTGCAGGCGGTCACCCTGCTCCGGCTTCTGTTCTTGCTCAGGATCGTCTGACGAACAGGATACAACGAACAGAGTGCAACAACCGAGCATCAGTGTTGCCATCCATCCATATAATATGTTCTTTGCACCTGTCATCATTCGTTGTTACCAGTTATAAACTTCTCTTTCATCATCTATCGACGTCCATGGGGTGATCTTTACCACCTCGAGTCCGTCAAACGTTATGCCTCCCGAATCAGTGATCTTAAAGACATAGGTGTATTCGAAGCCCGGGAGCCAGTTCATGTACTGTTGGGGTACGACGACTGTTCTTGGGTCGGGTTCATTGTTAATCGTTACCGAAAGGGTGTAATCACCCTGGTCTGTGGCATGAGCGGGAAGCACGACGTACCACTTCCGGGCATTGGGGTCTGCTTGGGTTTCGGGGTCATCATCATCCTCGTAATAGTCTTGCGTGAAGGCTGTCAGATAGTCCGTTCCTGCTGTGCCAGAGGGTTTAGGCGTAACTGCCCATGACTCCGTAATAGTAGCCCCTGACAGGGGATCCCCTGACAGGGGATAGGTAACGGTGAAAGTACCCTTTACGTTTATTTTAACACTGCTTGTCGTCGGTGCGAAATTCTTGCCTGTCAGTGTAAAGACCGTCTCTGCCGACTCGGACTGGCGGAACATGAAGCGCACCTTGACATAGGGCTGGAGGAACTCCAAAGTAACGGGGTTGTTCTTCTGAGACGGCAAGGCTGAGTTCGCCTTGTACCACAGTTTCGAGTAAAGGGTAGCACCACTCAGATCAGACAAGTCTGCGGTTGAGGCATCTGCATTTAACTTCAACTTTACTTTACCAGATTCCGAATAGTCCGGAGTGTCATCAGTCACACCTGTGCCTGCATAGCCGAAGAAGCGGTAGTCTGAGGCGGTGAAGTCCCAATACTTGATGCCCTGCACAACACCAGCAGCATCCAGAAGATTGACATATTCCCACCCACTGGAATTGGAAGTGGTCGTACCTGCTGTGCCTGTCACATAGTTGACGGTATAGTTCTTCATCACAGTCTCAGTGGAACCAGTCGCCGGGTTCTTATAGGCCCAGACATGGAAAGTCTGATGCGTCGCACTCAGCGGGTTTGTCGTGGTGGCGCGGGTCCTGGCGTGGTTCTCGCTCTGACCTTCGGAGAGACTGCCGGAGAATGCGATAGGCGTTCCCTTGGGCTGCGGATCGACGGGATCGGGCGCAGGCTCGTCGCCGCTGCCACCACACGACAGGAGGACCACTGTCGACATTGCCGACAGCAGCAGGATGCTGGCAGACCTCATCAGGCCTGCCATCCTACTACCTATCGT
>JAFWTK010000218.1 GCA_017518935.1 Prevotella sp. | reverse complement strand
CGATGAGGTGAGCATGGCCTCGATGTCTGGCATCACGGGCTCCAGATACTGGCTCTCATGCAGGAACATGCCGTACCAGTTGGCCACCTGATCCTTCCAGTATTGCTGCCACTTGGAGAGCGTTGACTTCTCCAGCAGTCGGTGTGCTTCGATAATCAGTTTCGGTGCAGCGGCCTCAAAACCCACACGACCCTTGATGCCGATGATGGTGTCGCCTACGTTGGCATCGCGACCGATGGCATAGGAGGCACCAATCTCCTCGATCTTCTGGATGGCCTTCACCTTATCCTCGAACTTCTCACCATTGACCGCCACAATCTCACCCTTGTCGAAGGTGATTTTCAACAGTGACTCCTGTTCCTTGGCAGTCACGTGCTTCAGGTAAGCGTCCTCGGGCAGTCCCTGTGTTGGGTCGAGCAACTCGCCGCCACAGATGCTAGTACCCCAGATACCTACGTTATAAGAGTACTTCAGTTTGGTGAAGTCTGCGAAGAACCCGTGCTCGTTCAGATAGTCCACCTCTTCCTTTCGCGTCAGTTTCTTGTCACGGGTGAGGGTGATAATCTCAACACCAGGAGCCATCACGAGGAAGGTCATGTCGAAGCGAATCTGGTCATTGCCAGCTCCCGTTGAGCCGTGGGCGATGGCATCTGCTCCGATCTCCTTAGCATAGCGGGCGATGGCGATGGCCTGAAAGATACGCTCGCTGGAGACGGAGATGGGGTAGCAGTTGTTGCGCAGTACGTTACCGAAGATCATATACTTCAACGACTTCTCATAATACTCGTGAGTCACGTCGAGGGTGACATATTTCACGGCTCCCAGCTTGTAAGCATTGGCCTCGTTGGTTTTCAATTGTTCCTCACTGAAACCACCGGTATTGGCACAGGCTGCATATACATCCCAGCCGTCCTGGGTCAGTTTCATCACAGTGTAACTGGTGTCAAGCCCACCAGAAAAGGCTACTACAACTTTCTTGTTTGCCATATCTTAAATAATTCGTTTAATTCGTGAAATTAGTTGTCGTTAAATCTTTCCGTCGATTTTGTTGATGCGTTCAATGACCTCATCAGGTATTCTTGCTGGCAGATGTTCTGTGGGGTCATAGAGCATGGCTGTACAGATGCAGTACTTCCGGCCTGTACGGTGCAGCACGTCCACATTGCAACAACCCTCACAGCCTTTCCAGAAAGCTTCGTCTTCAGTGAGGTCGGCGAATGTCACGGGCTGGTAGCCTAAGGCTGTATTCATCGCCATCACGGCAGCACCACTTGTTAATGAAAAAATCTTGGCATGGGGCCAACGGGTACGGGCCAGGGTAAAAGTCATATCCTTGATGCGCTTTGCCACGTGATGACCCCTGAAGTCTGGATGTACGATAAGACCTGACGTCGTCACATATTGCTGGTTCTCCCATGTTTCGATGTAACTGAATCCTGCAAAAGTGCCGTCTTTCGTTAGGGCTATGACGGCCTTGGCCTCCAGCATTTTCTTGGTAAGGTACTCATGTGTACGCTTGGCAATACCTGTTCCACGAACCTTCGCTGCCTCGGCTATTGTGTCGAGTATGGTGTCGACATACTTCTCATGCTCAGGCCCTGCCACCAATACTTCAATTTCTGTTTCCTGTTCCATTCGTCTATAAACTATAAACTATAAACCGTAAACTATAAACTCTAAACTATAAACAAAAATAATTTACCTCATATTCGGCACCACATCGCTTAAGGCTTCTATCACCTCCTGATGCCTGATGCCCTCCTTGATAACTATGAATATTGTGTCGTCACCGGCGATGGTGCCGATAATCTGGGGAATGTCGCTGTTGTCGATATTCCAGGCAATGCTGCTGGCATAGCCGGGACGGGTCTTGATGACGCCCATATTGCCGGAGAAGTTGATGCTCACAAATCCTGGCACCTGCATCATCTCACGGATATTGCTTGGAGTACTGACGCGCTTGTACATCGTGTCATTAGGCAATACGTAGATATAATTGCCGCCCATAGTGGCTGCCTTGGCAACTTTTAATTGTTTCAAGTCGCGGCTTAGCGTTGCCTGCGTCAGTTTGAAACCTTCTTTCTGCAAGGCGCTAAGCAGTTCGTCCTGACTGCCTAATTGTTGGCTTGAGATGATGAGGCGTAAGGCCTCTAACCGGTTGTTCTTTACTTTCATCTTGGTATATTTATTCAGAAAACGGATGCAAAATTAGGGAAAATTTTGCATCCGACCAAATATTTCTGCATATTTTTGCAAAAAATCTATCTATTCATATCGAAACCTACCCTTACACCGTCGTACTGCTTGCTGATTTCACTTACTGTCTCGAGATTCTGGTTGCCGCTGAGGGCTGCCAAAGTCTGGAGCAAAGTGAGCAACTTCTTTCCCTCGAAGAGGATGGAGATGCCGCTGAGTTCAAGTTTGGTGTAGCAGTTCACACTCAATAGAAGTCCTTTCAGAGTGATCTTCTGTGAGGCTTCGTCGAAGGTGTAGTTGCCATTGAAAGGCGTACCACAGATCTTGGCACTGAATGTTCCGTCCTGTCTGAATGTGATGTTGGTGTTGCTGGCACTGATGCCTACCTGCTGATAATACGGAAGCAACTTCTCTTCAATCTGTACGGCTGCCATCTCACCACCGGCCTTGGCCAGAAGGTTCTCACTGGTGAATGCACAGCCGGGGCCCTTGTACTGCCAGGTTCCTATCAGCCCCTGTGCGGAAACTTTGTCTAATCCGATGACACTCTTGATGGCATTAACGACACCTGTACCATTGGTCATAGCGCTGAGCACCTGACCCATGTTACCGCAACTGACCAGTATCAGGCAGGTCAGACATACCATTGCAATCTTGATTCTTTTCATATGCTTAAGTCATTAGTTTTAATAATCCGCTGCGAAGTTACGTTGTTTTTTTCAGATAACCAAGAAAAAATACTGAATTAAATACTTTATTTCTATTTTTGCCTGTCTTTTCTTGTGCCCTTTTGATGGTAAACGGCAAGCCGAGTATCTTCTTCTCTTATATAATATAATAAGGTGTATGTTGTTTTTGGTCTTGATATTTGTCAAGAGTGGAGAAAATTTTGCATGAAAGATGAAATTTTTTCAGAAAAAGTTTTGTGGGTTCAGAAAAAGTGTGTACCTTTGCACCCGCTTTCGGAAACGGAGGCGTTAGGAAAGAGTTCTTTGACAGATTTACATAGACAGAAGTAGTACAAGAAGCGACATACTTTTTATGAGTATGTTGGGTAATTAGGAAACGAACCGTTTCAATTTCCTGGGAAGGTCGCGCAAGCAACCTTCCGGAAAAAATTTGGATAGTCGTTCTGAGACAGATAATAAAGACCTGGTTCAACTAGTCAAACTAGTGGGACTGGTTCCAGAGAT
>JAFWTK010000217.1 GCA_017518935.1 Prevotella sp. | reverse complement strand
TTAGGCAACGAGGACTTTTTCTCACTCATCAGTAACACTGCAGGGGGCTACTCCTTCTACAAGGATGCCAAATTCCGCCGTATCACCCGCTATCGCTACAACAACGTACCGATGGACAATGGTGGACGGTATTTTTATATCAAGGATGGCGACACTGTCTGGAACCCGGGTTGGAAGCCTTGTAAGACCCCACTCGACTTCTACGAGTGCCGTCACGGAATGAGTTACACCCGTATCACGGGTCGTAAGAACGGCGTGGAAGCCTCTGTGCTTTTCTTCGTACCCCTGAAAAAGTGGGCCGAGGTACAGAAACTGACGCTGACCAACCAGAGTAATGAGACCAAGAGTCTGAAACTCTTCTCCTTCGAGGAGTGGTGCCTATGGAACGCTGCTACCGACATGGAGAACTTCCAACGTAACTTCTCGACGGGTGAGGTAGAGATAGAGGGAAGCACCATCTATCACAAGACGGAATATCGTGAGCGTCGTAACCACTACGCTTTTTATCACGTGAATGCCCCCATCCAGGGCTTCGATACTGATCGTGAGACCTTCGTGGGACTCTACAACGAGTTTGCCAACCCTGATGCCGTGATGGAGGGAAAGCCCCGCAACAGTCATGCCCACGGGTGGAGTCCCATCGCCTCGCATTACATCGAGGTAACACTCAAACCGGGCGAATCGAAGGACTTCGTATTCCTCCTCGGCTACATCGAAAACGAACAAGATAAGAAGTTCGAAAAGCCTCAGGTCATCAATAAGGACAAAGCCCACGCCCTCATCGCAGGACTCGACACCACTGCTAAGGTGGATAAGGCCTTTGCCGAACTCAATGCCTACTGGGATGCCCTCCTTAATATATATAAGGTGAAGACAGGCAACGACAAACTCGACCGTATGGTGAACATCTGGAACCAATACCAGTGTATGGTTACATTTAACTTCTCGCGCTCAGCCTCGTTCTTCGAGAGTGGCGTGGGTCGTGGTATGGGCTTCCGCGACTCGAATCAGGATCTCGTGGGCTTCGTACATCAGATTCCCCCACGTGCCCGTCAGCGCATCATTGACATCGCCTCCACACAGTTCCCCGATGGTGGCTGCTATCACCAGTACCAGCCCCTCACCAAACGCGGCAACAATGACATCGGTGGTGGTTTCAACGATGATCCCTGCTGGCTTATCTTCGGTACTGTGGCTTATATCAAAGAGACAGGCGACTTCTCCATTCTCGACGAGATGGTGCCTTTCGACAACCAGCCTGGTTCTGAGGTGACCCTCTTCGAACACTTGAAGATCTCGATGGATCATGTCATCAAGAACCTGGGTCCCCACATGTTGCCATTGATTGGTCGTGCCGACTGGAACGACTGCCTCAACCTGAACTGCTTCTCGTGGGATCCCAACGAGTCGTTCCAGACCACCGAGAACGTCTCCGAAGGCACCAAGGCTGAGAGCCTAATGATTGCAGGTCTCTTTGTCGTCACAGGTAAGGACTACGTCGCCCTCTGCAAGAAGATTGGCAAGAACGACGAGGCTGCACGTATGCAGGCTGCTGTCGATGCGATGATTGACGCTGTGAAGAAGCATGGCTGGGATGGCGAGTGGTATCTCCGCGCCTACGACTTCTATGGACGCAAGATCGGCTCCAACGAATGCGAGGAAGCCAAGATCTTCATCGAGTCGCAGGGCTGGTGTACGATGGCAGA
>JAFWTK010000216.1 GCA_017518935.1 Prevotella sp. | reverse complement strand
GTTTTTAAACCATACAGAAATTACAGCATTGTCTAACTCAAGCAGAGGATGGGAGTCTTCATTCACCGATGTTGCTATAGGCATTTTTTTCTGTATTAATTTATTCATTGTCTTTGCAGCAAGAGGCTCTTCTTTAGGAAAGTAAGAGTAGGTAATGACGCCATAGTCCTTAATATTTACGAACATTGTCGTATTGGTAGTGTAGACATCCTCCACGTATTCTATTTGCTTGATTTCGTCAATATGTTGTGCCATTTCGGCAATGGATTTGCTTGC
Source organism: Prevotella sp. (assembly GCA_017518935.1). Classification (GTDB taxonomy): domain Bacteria; phylum Bacteroidota; class Bacteroidia; order Bacteroidales; family Bacteroidaceae; genus Prevotella. The sequence goes on along the minus strand of JAFWTK010000216.1, from coordinate 4,445 downwards.
TTTGTGATATTGGGCCACTTTGTTGGCTACATCACAAACATGTTCACAGACCACCATGAATGGGTCTTCCTTGTTGCCATCAGGTGGAGTGGTTGGAGTAGTTGGTGTTGGTTCCTCTTTGGGCCCTTCAAAGTCATCACTTTTTGAGCACGATGACCATAGTGACACCGCTAGCACAAAGAGAAGCATTTTAAGGAAAAGGTTCGTTGTTTTCATGTTCCACTAGTTTTTTTTATTCGCACCACGATATAAGATATTGTTATAAAACATTGAGAAACAAATAGTTCCCAAGAATCATGCCATATTGTGGTTCTCATCTAACTAAGTGGTGCAATTCATCATCAAATGAAATCGCTTCAACAGGACATGAAGTGTTCTCCAGGGATGAGCGTTTTCTATATATCCGCCATAGTTCTCAACAGAGTACCCGTTTTGTTGGTGCTATAGAATAGAACTGTGCAACAAAACTGCTATGTAAGAGGATGTGGCTTGTTGTTAGCCACACCCTCATAGATATAGAATCACTATCAGAACTTATAGGCTATGCCTGCACAGATAACAAGTTGTCCGTTGTCCTTGAATTGATATTTCAGTTCTCCGGTAATGGCGATGTTGTCCTTGAGATTGTATTGTGCGCCACCGCCCAGATTGAAGAAGATATCGCCGTCGGAGGTGCTTTCGCTTTTTGCTGTCACACCACCTACGGTAATTTCCTGGGCATCAACTGAGGCACGCATATACCCAACGCCACCTAAAGGATAAATAGCCAACATGTCACCCACTTTGAACAGATAGTGTGCATTGGCCTGGACATCCCAGCATGTTACCCCATCCTTTTTCAGCCAGTAGTTGGCTGCTGCCTCAAAGCGAATGGGGTCAGTCAGGTTGTACAGTCCCTTTACTCCTAAACCAATGTTTTTCGCATCAGTTCCATACGATACGTTCACGCCAACGGCCTTGTCGCCGGCATTTTGGGCAAATGCTCCGATACAGGTCATTGCCACGAACACTAATAATAATACTTTTTTCATAATTAGTAATTTGGTTAAACAATATGTTAATAAAAAAACAATTCTCATGGTTTTTTTCTTGGTAATATATGTAAGGTCTACTCTTTGCCAAAATCCTTTTCATGGCTCATTGCTTTTTTCTTGCGACTGGTTGTTCATCAATTGAAAATGATTGAGGTGCTTGCGCTCGTCGATGAAGTCCTCAAGTCCAAGGTCGTTGAGATAATCGTTGGAGATGAACGGATTGTCGTAGAGTTGATAAACCCTCCTGAGCAATGGGGTGTATTCACGTTTGATTTGGTGAAGTTCCTCGTCGTTGAAAAGATGTGAGGGATCGGTTAGCATACCTAGTTTTTTATGGAGGTGCTCAGCCTCTTTGGCGCATTGTCTGGCATCGGCTTTCAATTGTTTGGCGTATCTGAAGATAATGAAAGCACCGATTAGGACAAATATGATGACGGTCACTAACATGAACAAGAGTAGTTGTAGCATGGTGTGTATTTTTTTTGAAGTTTCAACACTATGGGTGACATTTTAGTATCTCTCCGCGAGAGATACTAAAAACATGTAAAGAACCTTATCTCCACCTACAAAAAAATGAAATGTCAAGACTTAAAAAATATAACCTTATTTAAATAATTAAGTAGACTTTGAAATATTGTTATACATATTCTATTTATTAATTTTTTAACTTCTATCGTATGAAACAAAAATTATTTAGTATGCTACTCTTAGGTGTCTTCCTGGCATCTGTGAGTTTGTTTACGTCTTGTAAAGACTACGATGATGACATCAGCGCCAACAGGGATGCTATTGCAGCCCTTCGTGTGCAGATGAGCGACGTCAAGTCTGCGCTTGAGAACGATCTCAACACGCAGAAGTCCACTTACGAGACACGAATTGCTGCCCTCGAGGCACAATTGAAGTCTGCCATGGAAAACAAGGCAGACCAGGCCACGGTGGATGAACTCCAGGCCAGTCTCAAGAAAATGAAAGAGGACTATGAAGCCAAGATGTCTGTCTTGGAAGCACAGTACCAGGCAGCCAACGACGCGCTCAAGAGACTCGACGAGAAAGCCGACAAATCGACTGTCGATGGTGTAATTGCCGACCTGGCTGCTCTTACTGGCAAACTTGAGGATGAAGCCAAGGCCCGTGAGGCTGTTGAGGCCAACCTCCAGATTCAGATGAATGCCCTTCAGGACTTCATGCAGAAGTTCAACGATGCCGACCTCCAAGGTCAGATCGATGCGCTGAAGAAGGCCATTGGCGAGATTGAGACCAACACCGAAATCAATGTGATGAAGACCCAGATGCAGGAATTGCAGCAGATGATAGCCAACGTCAACGTCAACCTCGACGCTCTTAACGTGCTGATTGAGCGTATGCTTAACAGCATCGCCCTGGTTCCCGACCTTTATGTAGGTGGTATTGAGGCTATCGAATTCCGTTCACTGGCTTACAGAGCTGTGGTACCAGGTACCAGTGGCTTGTCATTCGCTGCAGGTGATTCAGTATTGATAAGCAATGGAACAACAGAGGCTACCTATCGCTTGAATCCATCTACCGTTCAGCACGATGGCATAGATGAATCAAATATTGAAATCATTGCTGCAAGAGCTGAGACACGTGCCGACATCCTTCCCACATCACCAGTTGTATTCAATGGTATCAAGGATTTCAATAATGGATTGATGACCGTTTATCTGAAAAAGAACACAACAGAGTCTTTGAATAGTGCAGGGAATGGTAAAATCTACATCGTTTCTCTGAAGGTGCCCCGTAATCCTGCAAAAGATTATGAGCCAGCCGACATCTATTCAGAGCACTCTCGCTTGGTAGAAACCACCATCCATCCTCAGATTGCGTCACTTCCTTGGAGCACTAATGGCTACACATCAGGTAATATTACCAGACCTCATCACTATTCTGACTCAACCGCTGTATATACATCCAATGTGGACGCAAGCCCCACTTTGGCGTTGGTTGCTCAAGAAGTGTATTACATGGAAAAGTTTGACCTGAACACAATCGTTACCGGTTGCTATGATAGGTTTACAAGTGCTCATAATCAGATTACAAAGAGCGAACTGAAAACATACGGTATCACATTCCGTTATGGTATTCCAAAACCTGAATACAAGCAAGATGTGCCCAACTCCACCAATCAGCAGGAATTTGCCACTGTTACCCCAGAGGGTATTATCAGTTCATGCACACCTGCCGGCGTGACAGACAATGCCGCTGTTGTAGGTAAAGAGCCTATCGTTCGCGTAATGATGGTTGATACCGTACGCAATAAACTCTTGGACGAGAGATACCTCAAAATCAAATGGACTGAGAAGCCCGAAGATCCACGTCCCGTCATTCAACTTGCAGACAAGAATTCCGAGGCTGTGCTCGGCTGTGACACTGTTTCGGCGGACTTCTTGTGGAAAGAGTTTGTGAACGAGGTTTATGCAAAAGCAAATGATATGCAAGGTCTGTCGCAAAGTAGGTTTAAAGAAATCTATGGTGACAATCCAGAAATTACCATAATGGATTGGACTACTAACTGGGTGAATCCTAGTTATACCTCCGCGCCGGCTACAGGCAAGAAATCACCTGCCACAGGTTTGGATTATGCAAAGCCTAAATGGAAAGGCACGCTTAACGAACATGGTGATGCACTTGTAGGTACCTGGGCGCTCAGTCCTGAAGACATCTACACCGTTTATTGCAGCAGGCAGGAAGATACCAAGACGTTCCATGCCAAGGTTTACTTCGAGGCTAAAGACAAGAGATATTCTGACCTTTGGTTCATATGGAACTTTACCATTAAGTTGCCGAAACTTCCTTCCATCGCTGGCTACTACGAGCAGTACTGGCTTGACAACCGTGTTGGTGAGGCTCACGATGTCGTTCCCGTACAGTATAACAGTCCTGCACACTTGAACAGTGGTCTGTCATATTGCGTGTACAACAACAATTTGATGAACGCATTCACATTCTATCCCAACAAGGGTAATGGCTTCATTGTCAAGGACATTCCAGAGTGTGGCACTTGGGATTTGCAATTCCGCTACAACCAGACTGTTACCACTACCAATCCTACGGGTAGTTACAAACCTGCTTACGATGCTCCTGGATCAGAGGCTTGGAAGAGCGGTGGCCTGTGGACAAACAGAGTTCCTGATGACTATGCTCTCTTCGAAGGTTACAAACTGAACTGGAAGCATGGTGGAACTGAGGATTTGGCACTTTACATGAACTGGGATAACGGCCATTCTTCATGGTGTGGCAACCCACTGCATCAAGAGGCCAATCTTTATGCTGACCATTTCACTCCTGCCAACCAGTATCTCTTGAATCCGTTAGGTGATAATGATATTATCGGCAGGGAGGGCACAAAGCAGCCTGAGCGTACACATGACAAGCCTGTCAACATGGTTGTAT
>JAFWTK010000215.1 GCA_017518935.1 Prevotella sp. | reverse complement strand
TTTTTTGATCTTTGTGAGGTATTTCAGTTCAATCTGCTTGATGAGCAGGATGTCCACCTCCGTCATCATGTTCATTGTCTTCAATAGGTTCTCGCTATAGTTGCGATGCTCCTGAAAAAACGGATAGAAACCATGATGGATGTAATCTTGGAAATAGCGATTTGGCGACACTTTCGGCAAAATCTGCTTGATGATGTGCTCGTGGTCGTTCAGGATTTCCTCTAATGAGTAAGGGCGGAAATGATTGTTCGTCAGGAGGTTGATGAATTCGCGGAAGGAGAAACCACGCAGGTTGTAACTCTTGACAATACCATTCAGTTCAGGGTTCTCATCCTTCAGGCGCATCACGCTGGAGCCTGTAAAGACAATCTTGAGGTTGGGGTAGAGGTCATAGCACTTACGCAGTTCCGTGTTCCATTCGGGGTGCTTGAACACCTGGTCGATGAGCAGTGTACGGCCTCCATGATGATAGAAATCTCCGGCAAAGTCGGCAATGCCATGCCCCTGGAAGTAGAAGTTGTTCATATTAATATACAGACACTGGCGGTCGTTGATATCAAACTTCTCCTTGGCGTATTGCAACAGGAAAGTGGTCTTTCCGATGCCTCGTGTACCCTTGATGCCGATGAGCCTGTCGCCCCAGTTAATCTCATCCATAAGGGTGCGACGAACGGGTGCATTAGTATGCTCCACGAGGTATCTGTGTGTACGGAAAAAAGCCTCCATTGCCACGATTTTTTATAAACGTGTGCAAAGTTACACAATTTCCCTCAAATTGCAAAGTCTAAATTGCAAAATCTTGCTAAAAAGAGTACTTTTTCTTATTTAAGACAAGAAAAGGGGCTTTTGGGGCCCCTTTCAGGTTGTTTATCAGAATTTGTAGGCTACGTCGAACAAGAACCACCTGCCTTTTTGCGGGATGAGTCCTGTACTGGCACCACTTAGTACATATTTCTTATTAAAGAGATTATGGACGTTCAGCGCAAACTCGAACCTTCCCAAGGTGTAGTTGGCACCGATATCAACGAGGAAGTACGGGTCGATATCCTTCTTGGTATAAATTCCCTCGTTCGCCTTTACCAACATGTCTGCTAAAGATTCCCAAGTGACTTTATCTTCCGGAGAGATATCGATGGGGAGCCCGCTATCATCGATTGGAGAACTCGGATATTTCATGTATATCGATTCCATGAATTCACCCATTCGATTGGAGACTTGTATTAACATCACATAATTGGTGATATCGTAATATTGTGTATGCTGCTTACTGTAATAACCAAGACGGGTATGCAGTTTGAGTTGTTTGGTGGCACGCCAGGTCAATACGGAATTGGCAGAGAACTCCGGCGTGTTGAGGGGATAGTCCATCGATTGCTCATAAGTCATATACATGTGTGACTTCTGCCAGGACGAAGACAGATGGGCAGAGAAACGGGGGCTTTCATAACTGCCGGAAAACTCTATGCCATAGATGTCGCTTTTGGCATCATTACTGTAGTCAAGCAAATTCATATGGATGTTATTGCGTGCTTTGTTAAAGAAGGCGTTAATCTCGAAGTTCAGTCCCTTCGCCCATTGTGTGGCACCAAAAGTCAACTGGTAAGAGTGCATTGTTTCTGGATCCAAGAGGGCTGATGCTTTTGTCACGCCAGCAAAAGCCTGGAGGAACACATTCGTCTTTCTATAATAATATGGGGCATCGATATAGGCCTTGGAATAACTGAGTTTGACGTTCCATTTGGGCTGAACATAGATCAGTGCCAATCGTGGTGAGAACTCCCTGATGTTTGTAGAATCGAAACGGTGTTTGTAGTCGAAGCGCAGACCGGCATTGAGAATGAACGATTTCCAATGATGTTTCAACTGGACATAGGTGTTAAAACTGTTCTCGTTACCCTTTCCCAGATCAGAGACGGGGATGGTTTCCGGCAGGTTCGTCTTGTAATTATAGCCGAAGGTGTAGCGTGCATCTTCCATCTCGAAATAAATGTATTCCATACCAGCAGACAGCAACCCCTTGTGATTCTTGTTGTTCAAGTAACTCCAGTCGCCCTGAAATTTGGCTCCGAACGTATGCTCCTGTCCGCTCATATATCTGGAGTAACCGCCTTCGGCTGATTTACGAAGGGTTTCCTGTGACGCTTCAGGGAGCGGAAGCAAATCTACGAAGCCGGGAATCTGTGTATCACTAATTACTTGATAGTGAGCCATGTCGCTGTTGTCGTAGGTAATACCACCTTTGAGGTAGACATTATGTAACTGCTGCCCGTAACTGATTTCTGCATGGTGCGAGGTGGTCGTGAAACTGGGACGGACACCATCGTATGTCTTGTATTTCTCAACGTCATAAGGCGCAAAGAGATAGGTCATTGTCATTGGCGACTGTATCTGTGAGAACTGTGTATTGTAGAGGAATTTCAGGTTTTTGAATTTGAGGGAAATGCCATAGTCGTACGATGGCTTGTTGCCGATACCGCCGATGGTGATGTCGCCTGCGTGGCCGTACGAATTAGGCAGTGCAGTCTCTTCCTTGGTGATATATCTCTCTTCTCCTTTGGCTTTGTAGAAACTGCCCCAAACCAGCATGTCGAGGTCGAAATATCTTTTGCCGAAGAGCAGGTCTCCATGAAACTGGCCATGATTGCCGATGCCTGCCTTCAACTTGACACCGTCGATGTCGGCACCCTGTTTCGTAATGAGGTTGACGACAGCCGTCAGCGACACACCGCCATAGAGCGATGAGGCTGGTCCGCGTAGTACTTCTATCTGTTTCAGTTTTTCGAGACTCATACTGAAATCGGGGGCGGCAATATTGATACTGTAACTGTTCAGACGGTGTCCGTTCAACATGATGAGGATTTTCTCCTGTCCGTTGCTGTAGATGCCGCGCATACTGATGTTGATATCGTCGTTACAGTCGATGATGTTCATGCTGGGCACATAGATAGCCAGCACCTCCTGCAAGTTCCGTGCACCCGAGTTGCGGATCATCTCTTCGGTGATCAGGGTTGTAGGCACAGGCACCTCGTTCAGGTTTTCTGCCTGACTCGAGGCTGTAGTGATGGTGGCAGTAATGCCCGACCTCAGGTTTTCCACCATATCGATGAAGCGCTGGGGGTCTTGTGGCGAGGCGGTGTAGTAGGGGTCCTCGTTCAGTAGGTTTCTGGTAGCCTCTTCGGCGCTCTTCACATCGTCGAGACTGAGGTGACAGAGTGCCATCAGGCGGAAGGCACTCTGGCGGACATTACCACTGAAACTGTCCATATTGTCATTCAGGATAGACACAGCCTGCTCAACGCGTCCGATGTCGTATTCCCTCTCTGCTTCGTTGTAGATTTGTCGAACAGAACTGTCCTGCGCTTGCACTGAAAGTGCCGACAGGCAGACGATGATGGATATTAGATAAAACCTGATTCTCATTTTTCTTGCCCTTTCTTAAATATGATATGAGATAGATGCCATCAGTGTCCTTC
>JAFWTK010000214.1 GCA_017518935.1 Prevotella sp. | reverse complement strand
TGAAGATTCTCTACTATATCATCCTGGCCGTTTGGTATGCGTTCTCACTCTTGCCAATGAGAATACATTATGTGAACTCATATCTCCTGTATCTCGTGGTTTATCGTTTGTTGCGATATCGTAAAAAAGTAGTCAGACAGAATCTAAAAGGTGCCTTCCCTGAAAAAGATGAGGCGGAACTTAGAAGAATAGAACATGGATTTTATCATTTCTTCTGTGACTACCTGGTGGAGACGGTGAAACTGATGACGATCAGTCAGGAGGAAATGAAAAGACGCATCGTATTCAAGAATGCAGAACTTGTCGATGAGATTATGGGAAGCGGACAGTCTATTGCCCTGTATCTGGGTCATTACTGTAATTGGGAATGGGTGTCGTCCATTCCGTTGTGGGTAAATCCGAATGCATGGTGTGGACAGGTCTATCACCCATTGGAGAATAAGGATTTCGACAAACTTTTCCTAAAGATTCGTGAAAGGATGGGCGCTCACTGTATAGCCATGCAGGATACACTCCGTGAGGTGGTGAAACACAAACGGGAGAACCAGCCAATCATCATCGGATACATCTCTGACCAAAAGCCTCATTGGGTGAATATCCATCACTGGGTGGACTTCCTTCATCATGACACTCCGGTCTTGACGGGAACTGAGCGCATCGTTCACAAGATGAATCATGCTGTGCTGTATCTTGATATTCAGCGCGTTCGTCGAGGCTATTATGAAGCAGAGTTTAAACTCGTCACCCGTGAGCCTCAGAAGATGAAGGAATATGAATTGACGGATATCTATTTTAAGATGTTGGAGACGAGCATTAGGCGTGCTCCTGAGTTTTGGCTGTGGAGTCATGACAGATGGAAGCGTACCCGTAAGGAGTTTAATGAGCGCTTTGAGGTCATCGACGGAAAAGTAATTGCCAAGGATCATCCGGATAATAAGCCTGTTCCACCGAAAAAGCCTTGATATCAATTCTTCTGATTATGGCATGAGACGGTTCTGGCTCATGCGTTCCATGTATTGTTGGATGATGGCCTTCAGTTCACGTTCCATCTGAATCACGGGGACAGTCCCCATGATTTTCGCTTCGCTGCTATCACGGGGACTGTCCCCATGATTCATCAGGTTGTTTTTCATCAGACGGTCTTCAAGGCTATAGATGGCTTTGGTGCTGGTGCCGTCAAACTGAAGCACGTAACCGTATTTCACGTATTGGTAGATGCCGTTGAGATAGTTCACGGCCCAAGTGTCCTCTGCGGGGGTATTTAGCACATCTATGCCGAAGGCGAAGTATTTCCTGGGATGGCCCAGGTCGTTCTTGGGAAGACTTAGGAGACCTAAGACTGTAGGTAAGATGTCGATCTGCTGAGCCACCTTGTCGTGATAGGCCGGGGTTGCAGTGGGGTCATATATAATAATAGGTGAGCAGAAACCGCCTAAGTCTGTCTGATATTCTGGATGGTCACTCATATTCGTATGATCGCTGGTCAGCACGAAGATGGTGTTGGAGAACCAAGGTTGTTTCTGGGCAGTCTCAAAGAATCTGCCAATAGCCATATCCGTATAGCGGATACACTTGTGGATAGGCAGGCTACCCTCTGGAAAATCCTTTTTGTACTTTTCTGGAATCACAAAGGGGTGATGGCTGGAAGCAGTGAAGATGGCTGTCATAAAGGGCTGTCTCATCTTCGACATCTCTTCGGCGTAGTACTGCATGAAGGGCTCGTCCCAGATAGCCCAGGTGCCGTCGAAATCGTCTGTGCCGTGTGCTGTCTCGTATTCCGTGCGTCCGTAGTATTTCTGAAAACCAGTCTTCTGAGCGAAAGCCTGAAATCCCATCGAACCATTCTGGGCGCCATGGAAGAAGGCTGTCTCATAACCTTCTGCAGAAAGGATCCCTGCCAGTCCTGTGTAGTCGTTCATGGAGGCGGGGGTCAGGAAGAAGGGCTCCACAAACATTGGGATGCTGGAGAGGATGGAAGGCATACCATCGATGCTCTTCCTGCCGTTACAGAAACTATAACGGAAGGTAATACTCTTGTTGACGAGTGAGTCTGTATAAGGGGTATAACCCTTGTATCTGCCATTTTCGAGGTCTTTATTCAAGGCACCGATATATTCCCTTCCGAAACTTTCCACGATGAGGATAACGACATTTTTTCTTGTTCCACAGGAGTCCTTCCCTTCATTGGCTGAAAGAAGAGAGTCTGTCGGGACGTGAATCGGACTAAAAAGTGCCTCCATCTGTTCCTGGTTTTCAAAATAGGCAGGTACAACGAATACATTTTTGCCGATGGTGCGTATCAAGGAGAAAGGCGTGTTTAGCACCAATGCCGCATCGGTAGGCCGTTGGGCATACTGGTTGGCATTCGAGATGGTGATAGGGCGGACGGCAGTGGTAAAACCGCCTCGTATGCCTGCAATGCTCAGGGGAATGGCAATCAGCAATGCCGTGATGTTTGCAACATAATAGTATCGGAGGTTAGTGACGGCTTTGGGTGTAGCGTAAAGTCTCCAAAGCACTATCATCACGAGGAGGAACAACAGCACGAGATACCAATGATTGAGGAATTCTGTGCCAATGATACTTCCAAGATTACCCTCATTGGAGAACTCGTCAAACACCGTCGTCGTCGTGCGGCGCATGGTATACTGGAAGTATACGGAGTCTGCGAGATTCACCGCCAGAGTGATACCATTAATAATAAGGTATAGCCATTTACAGAACAGATGATACCCTCTGCTTTCTTTCTTGTGCCAGGGTAACAGCATCAGCACGATATAAAGTGCATTGGTATAGATGATGGCTGAGGTATCGAAGAGCAGACCTCCCTTAAAGACATCTGACGTATAGTTTAGATAACTGGCATTCTCAAAATAGTATTCGCAGCGTGCTGTCTGATAGACGAGATACACCAGCAACAGGTTCCACACCGTTGCTACCACTGACGAATATGACTTGTTGAGAATCTGTTTCATCGTTTGTTGAGGTCTTTTGATGCCGCCTGCAGGATGGCTTTTGCCTGACGGATCATTCTTTCTTGATCCTTGCCTTGTGAGATGACTACACGGTTGCTGATGAAATCGTAGTTTACGAAGTTACTGTCATCGTATATGGAGAATCCGTCGTCGTAGGTATTGATGGCAATTGGATTTGAGTATGACTTGCTCATCACGTCGCGACTGAAAGTAAAATCCTTGTGGCTTATACCCATCTGCCCCAACAGAGTAGCGGGCAGATCGGTCTGATTACAGATCTGCTCGATGCGTTGTGGTGCTTTTACGGCTCCACCAGCCCATATCATTGGTATGTGGTTCTTCAGAGGATTTGTTTCATCGATATTCTTATAGGGTAAACCATGATCAGGCAGCATAATCACTAAGGTGTTATTCCATACAGGGCTTTGACGGAGTCTCTTCATGAAATTGCCTACACATTGGTCCAAATAGTAGAAAGCATTCAGGATTTCATCCTCAAACTTGTTGATAGGGACATCCCACGGCGCATGACTACTCAGTGTGGAAAAACCTATGAGATAAGGTTGGGGTAGGGTTGTACAGAGATCGTAGAGTGTACCGAAGGTGATATCGTCGCGTACTCCCCATCTGGCACTTTTCTGTTCGTCCGCGCTATAGTCTTGTTGCCAAGTCAGTTGCTGGAAGCCCCCGCTGACAAGATAACTGCGCATGTTGGTGAAGTTGATGTCGCCACCATAGAGGTAGTGGGTATGGTAGTTCCTCTCGTCTGAGAGCGTTCGTGCTATGTTGGGCAGAGACTTGGATTTTGACGGAATCTTCATCACCGACATCGTTGGGAATGACGGATATCCACTCCATGTGCATACGGTGCCTCTGTCTGTACGCCAGGTGTTGCCATAGCAATTGGCAAAGTAGATGCCTTCATGAGCCAGACGGTTCAGATTGGGAGTCACATCATCCATGCCTCCGATTTCCGTAAAGGTACCACCCAGACTTTCAAGAAGGATGATGATAATGTTTGGCGTTTGGGTTGTAAGTAGTGTGTCATTTCCTGTGCTGTCTGTGTTATATAGCCTGCTGATGATGTTTTCACACTCATTATCATCCATAAAGTGGTAGGATACATTATTGGTGGCAGTCTTTTCAAACGAGGCAAAGAAACTGAATACAGGATTCACTGCCGAGTGGTTTAAGAACTGGTTTTGTGAATAGTACACCTGTCCGATATTCGTCGTTGACTCACCTAATCCGCCCCTGATGCCGATAACGATAAGGGGGATACAAATCAGATAGAAGATCGTCTCAAGAATACGGGCGACAGTACCAGTTGTACTCTTGGTCTGTAACGTACGTACTGCATTCTTGTAACCTATAAAAATCAGAAGTGTCACTACTAAAATCACGATGACTCGCCAGACAAGATACGCTGTGGTTACGCTGGCCATTGCCTCAGTAGGAGTCTCGAGGTATTGGAGGCACGAGGCATCGAGTTTGAATCCCCAGAAAGGATAAAGGCTGGTGTCTGCCACGAATGTCAGTGCCAGTGCCAATGAGATGATGGCAAAGAACGAAAGGAGTATGAGTCTCAGCCATCTCGTGAATCCCGTCCAGACGCTTACCATCATCAGGAGGAAGGGGACACTTAGGATATAGAGCGAAGTGGAAAGGTCGAGTGAGAGTCCGTGACGAATCACATCATACAGATTGCCGAAAGTAACGGGATGGTCTGCTCCGTTACAGAGCATAAACGCCATCTTGGCAGCCACAAAGATGAGTAACGTCCACAGGTAGGTTTTCAGAAGAAATAATACCCTTTTCGCCATCAGCCTATAGTTTCTGCATCTCGTTGAGTTTCTTGTAATAGCCGTCGAAGGCCAACAGTTCCTCGTGGGTACCCCGCTCCACGATGCGTCCCTCGTGGAGCACACAGATCTCGTCGGCATTCTTGATGGTACTCAGGCGGTGGGCAATGGCTACCGTCGTACGGGTCTTCATCAGGCGTTCGAGGGCATCCTGTACGAGTCGTTCACTCTCCGTGTCGAGGGCAGAGGTGGCTTCATCAAGGATGAGGATAGGCGGGTTCTTCAGGATGGCCCGGGCGATGGAGACACGCTGGCGCTGTCCGCCACTGAGTCTGCCGCCCCTGTCGCCGATATTCGTATCAAACGCTGCCTCAGAGGCCATGATGAAATCGTAGGCATTGGCAATGCGGGCGGCTTCCTCTATTTCGTCCTGAGTGGCATTGCCCACACCGAAGGAGATGTTGTTGCGGAAGGAGTCGTTGAAGAGGATGGCCTCCTGATTCACGTTGCCGATGAGTTGGCGCAGGTCGTGGATGCCCAGGTCCTTCACGTTGATACCGTCAATGAGTACCTCACCTTCCTGTACATCGTAGTAGCGGGGAATCAGGTCTACCAGTGTCGACTTGCCGCTGCCGCTCTGTCCCACGATGGCAATGGTCTTTCCCTTGGGGATGGTCAGGTTGATGTCTTTCAGTACCCACTGCTCACCATAGCGGAACGATACGTTGCGGAACTCAATCTGATGCTCGAATCTCGACAGACGCTTGGGATGACTGGGCTCCTTGATGGTGTTCTCCGCCAACAGGATCTTATCGATACGCTCCATAGATGCCAGGCCTTTCGGAATATTGTAGCCCACCTTTGAGACTTCTTTCAGAGGATTGATGATGCTATAGAGGATCACCATATAATAGATGAATGTAGGACCGGAGAGCGTCATATTGTTCAGCACCAGCACACCGCCGAACCACAGGACGATCACAATCATCGTCGTTCCCAGGAATTCACTCAGGGGATGACCTAAGTTCTGGCGGATGTTCACTTTCATGATATCGTTACGATAGGTGCTGTTGATGGTATTAAACTTCTCGCGCATCTTTCCTTCAGCACAGAAGGCCTTGATGATTCGCAGGCCGCTCAGCGTTTCCTCTACCACTGTCATCGTATCGCTCCACAGTGCCTGTGCCTTGATGCTCTGCGCTTTCAGTTTTCTTCCGATCCAACCCATGAACCATCCGATGGTGGGTATGATGATGATGGCAAACAAAGTGAGTTGCCAGGAAATGAGTACCAGGGTGATAAAATACGGTATGATGAGGATGGGGTTCTTGAACATCAGGTCGAGGCTGGACATAATACTTGTTTCCACCTCCTGAACATCGCCAGACATACGGGCAATGATATCACCTTTGCGTTCCTCTGTGAAGAATCCCAGCGGGAGACTGACAATCTTTTCATACAACTGGTTGCGGATATCCCTTACGATACCGGTCCTGATAGGTACAACGCTCGATGCTGCCAGGAAATAGGCAAATGTCTTGAAGAGGGTGGCAACAATCAGGAAGATACCGATGAAAAGCAAGGTGGTGGTAGCCCCTTTGTCTGCTATGAACATGTTGATGTAATAGTAGATATTGTTGATGGCCACATCCTTGAAACTGCCGTCGCTCCACGCCATCAGTTCCGTCACGTTGACACTGTCGCCTGTCTTGAAAAGAATCTGCAAGATAGGAATCAGGGCTGCAAATGAGAAAATGTTCAGTAATGCCGAAAGGATATTGAATACGATCGACAATATGATGTATTTCTTATACGGTGGTACAAACCGTCTGAGAACATTCAAAAACTCTTTCATAATGCTTCTCCTAATAATGTTGCGCTGGTGGAATCTGTTATCTTTACACGCACCGTCTCACCGATATGATGTCCTGCCTTGTCGAACACCACCATCTTGTTTTGTTCCGTCCGTCCGCAGAGTTGTTCTCTGGATCTCTTTGAGAAACCCTCCACGAGCACGTCGAAGGCTTTACCCTCGTCTTTCTTGTTCTGCTGGGCGGAGATATCCGTCTGTAGGGCAATCAGTTCATTCAGACGACGGATCTTCTCTTCCTCAGGCACATCGTCGGGCAGATGCTTCGAGGCATAGGTGCCAGGACGCTCCGAGTACTTGAACATAAAGGCGGAGTCGTAGCCCACCTCACGCATCAGACTCAAAGAGAGTTGGTGGTCTTCTTCCGTCTCTGAGCAATAGCCCACAAAGATGTCGGTAGAGAGTCCACAGTCAGGGATAATCCGACGGATGGCGGCGACACGGTCCATATACCATTCACGGGTGTATTTGCGGTTCATCAGTTTCAGAATCCTGTCTGAGCCGCTCTGTACGGGCAGGTGGATATGCTTGCAGACATTCGGCATCTCGGCTATCACCTGCAGTGTCTCGTCGCTCATGTCCTTCGGATGGGAAGTAGTAAATCTCACTCTCATCTCAGGCACCTCCTCCGCCACTCTTCGGAGAAGTCGTGGAAATGAGTAATCATCATTTCTAATTTCTAATTTCTCATTTCTCATTAAATAGGAGTTCACATTCTGTCCCAGCAGCGTCACTTCCTTATAGCCCTTGTCTCGCAGGTCGCGCACCTCTCTTAGGATGCTTTCCACATCGCGACTCCGTTCCCGTCCTCTGGTATAGGGTACGATGCAGTAGTGACAGAAGTTGTTGCAGCCCCGCATGATACTCACGAAACCGCCTATCTTATGACCTAAGCCGATACGCTGTGGCACCACATCTTTATATGTTTCCGTCGTGGAGAGTTCGATGTTCATTGCCTTATGGCCTGTCTCTGCCTGCGCAATCAAGTCGGGCAGCGACAAGTAGGCATCAGGGCCTGCCACAAGGTCGGCATAATGGTTCTCCAACAGATCCTGCTGTGCCCGTTCCGCCATACAGCCCAGCACGCCAATGATCAGGGGGCGCTTGCGGCGAAGGGCGGCAAGGGCCTCCAAACGGTGATAGATCTTCTGTTCGGCATTGTCCCTCACGCTACAGGTGTTCAGGAATACGGCATCCGCCTCTTCCAGACTGTCGGTCGTCTCGTAGCCCGCCATCTGCATCACCGATGCCACCACTTCCGAATCTGCCACATTCATCTGACAGCCGTAGGTCTCTATATACAGTTTCTTCATGATCTGATCTAATTTGGGTGCAAAGGTACAAAAACAAAATGAGAAATGAGAAATGAGGAATGAGAAATGATAGTTTTAACCTAAAGATAACATAGTTTTAGTATCATTATTCATTATTTCTCCGTACCTTTGCACCCGAAAAGAGAAGGGAAAGATGAAGAAAGCACTGATGTATCTCCTTTTGGCATTGGGCATAACGCTTGGTGTGGTGTTTGTGGGTGGGGCTGTGATCAGTTTCTCCGCAGGCTTCATCGACGGGTACAATGAGGCTCATCCTGGCACAACGGATTCAAGGACGATGATCCTTTCCAGTGGTATGATATTGGTGTTGCTGACTTGTGTGATACTCAATATCGTGTTTCTTCGTCTCCACTACGCATCATATACCGTAGGACGTATTCCTATGGAGAAACGCTGGCGGGTGGTTGCCTGGCTGTTGTTGGCGATGGCGGGTCTTACATTGGTTTATTGTATGATGTGGAATCCCCTGACGGATTCCGACGAGGCTGTGCGTACTTCCTATGCCTGGATGAAGGAGCATCTGGTTATTTCGGTGATATTGTGTGTCATCATTGAGGCCACTGCCGACCTGATTATCTTCGGTGGGGTGCTGCGTGAGATATTAGAGTGGAAGCATCGTCCTGAAATCGTCATCCCCATCTTTGGGGCTGTGATTGGCCTCCTCTCAGGACTTTTCAGCCATCCTATGTTAATCATCCCCGGTATGATGATAGCCCAGTTGGAAGGCTATGTCTATGAGTATAGCCGTAGTGTCATCCCCGTGATTATCTGCGATGGTGTCTTCTGGGTGATAATGTTGTGTATGATGGGTTTCACCTTCCCATGGTGGTGCTTGCTCATTGCCGCTGCAATGATTATTCCTGGCACCGTGTTTGCCCTCAAGACGATGGAGCCTTACAAGCCCATCGATTAACTGACTATCAATTGCAGTCCGATACCTCTGACGGTCTTGAGGTTGATGCGAGGCTCGTCGGCAAGGAGTTTGCGGAGTTTATTCACAAACACATCGAGACTGCGTGATGCGAAGTAGTCATCCTCTGTATTCCAGAATCGGCTGAGGATAGCCTCGCGACGTACCACATTATTCTTATTGTCAGCAAGTATCGCCAGTATCTGTGCCTCACGCTGGGTGATAGTCTGTGAGACGTTAGTCTCATCGTTGCGCAGGGTGGCGTGGTCAGCATCGAGGGTATATTTGCCGAGTTTGTAGTGACTGGTCTCCTTCTGAGTCTTGGCACCGCCTCGCATCTTCATCAGTGCCTGGATGTGGGCATCGAGTTCCTCAGGCACGAAGGGTTTCTTTACGTAGTTGTTGATGCCCAGACGGTAGCCCGCCTTCACGTCGTTGGGCGAGGTGAGGGCGGAGGTGAAGATGATAATCACGTCACCGTCGGTCTCACGGATACGTTCCACCATCTCGAAGCCGTTCATCACGGGCATGTCGATATCGGAGATAATCACGTCGGGGTGTGTCTGCTCCCACATCTTCACACCTTCTTTTCCATTACAGGCGGTGCTCACTTCATAGCCGCCGATGATGTCTTCGAGACCTGTCTTCTCGATATAGGCGAGGGACTCGTCGTCTTCCACTAAGAGTAATTTGATCATAGGGATATGGGTTTAATGGGTTTGATGAGTTACTTTGGGGATATAAAGGGTAAACTCAGAATATTTATCTTTCTCGCTGCTGACGGTGACCTTGCCGCCATGGGCCTGCATCACCTGATCCACATAGTTCAGTCCGAGTCCGAAGCCGGAGACACCGCCTTTGCGGTTCTTCTCGTGGATGGCTGCCCGTCCGAACTTGTCGAAGATCACCTGCTGCTCTTCCTTCGTCATGCCGATACCGTTGTCGCGTACCTTTAATAACACGTTCTTGTCGGTATCGAAGGTCTTGATCTCTATTTTGATCTCGTCCTT
>JAFWTK010000213.1 GCA_017518935.1 Prevotella sp. | reverse complement strand
CACCATCAGGAAGCGAAACAACCATCTGGAAGCCACCCATTGCCTCTGCACTAGTGTAACTGTACTTCAATTCTGCATCGCCACCTGGCACGAATTTCACTTTTCCTGCTGTGATAGTCGTCTGAGCCATAGTTACACCTGACATCGTCAGGAATGCGGCTAACATGAGTAAATTCTTAATTCTCATACACTTTAAGATTTTATTTGTTGATATATTTTATTCGATGTTTGTTTTTATTGTGCAAATATAGGAATAAATAATTAAACTACAAAAACATTAACCAATTTTAGCATTTAATCCCCCATAATGATACCACTAACGGCAACAATATCGGCTATATTCACCACTCCGTCGCCATTGACGTCAGCATTCTCCTTCGTCACATCACCAACCTTTCCTGAGAGAAAGTTGGTAATGGCGACAATATCTTCTGCATTTACTTCTCCGTCGTCGTTGGCATCACCCTTCAATCTCACTTTATAACTTAGCACTATGGGATTGCTGGGTTCACCGATATAGGTATTCTCTTGGAATGTGACAGTTTCGCTAGGAGTGAGATCATATTCTGACTGATCACTGAAACAGTACACTTTGAAGGTTACAGGCTGAGCGGAAGTGTCACCGCATTTTATTCGGATGACACCATAGTTTTCTTCCTCAAAGATCCCATAACCAATACATTCGTCTCCGATAAATGCCCCTATGGAAACATCATCATAGTTAGTCAGCCTTTCACCATTGTTGCTCACAGTAACATAGGCTGTCATGTCATACTCATAGTCATTGGCCTTGAACTCCCAAGGTATTTGTCGGATGTTAAAGGTACCACCTGTGTGTGTCTCACTGCCTTGATAAGTCTCCCCGCCCAAGGTGTAGGCAATAGCTTCATCAAATACCGTAATATCAACATCTCCACCCGTCTGTTTCAGGTCTGCATCAACGCTCACGGCAACACACTTGGTGACTTCAGTCCCTGTGGTCAGATTTCCGCCATTACATTGGACAGAGAGTTCACCGCCACTGATATTGAGTTCACCGCCCTGGAGCACAGTCGATCCAGACTCATATCTCTTGGCTTTGATGCCCTTCGAGCCATTGCCTTCTACGATGATGTTCGTCTTTCCGCCCAAGATATTGACGGCATAGTTGGCTCGTATGCCCTTGCTGTCTTCTCCCTTCACGGAGATATTGATTTTGCCATCATTGATGGTAATCGTACTGTCGGCCTTGAGTCCATCACCATCCTTGATATTTACGCTGAGGGTTCCACCCTCAATTCTGATGACACCATAGTCATCACTGTCGACACCGTCACTTCCCACGTTGAAGATATTGACCACACCACCTTTCATCAGGAAATAGTTATGCTCATTGTTCACCTTACCCTTACCGCAGTGAATACCATCGCTGGCGGCTTCCAGTACGTTGATGGTACCTGTGGAACTCTTCAACTCGAGATATTCCTTTGCCCTGATGGCATGTTTCAGTTTTCCAGACACGCTTAGCATACCGCCACCCTCAAACTCTGCATGCCCATCAATATAGAGGGCTGCCTTCTGATTGCCCATAGGAGCGTCACTCAGCGTGTTAATAGTACCGTTGACCAACTCCACAGCAATGCGCTTGCTACACTCCACATCAATAGCAGCACCTCCGTGAGCATTGGTTAGTGTCAAACCAGCCAACTGAAGCGTCAGTTTATAATTACCGTTAATGGTCAGCGAACCATCTTCGGAGGTACCTTTAACCTGATAGATATACTCCTTATTGCTAGTGTTGGAGACGATAGTAACGTTGGCACCATTCACTATCGATGTGACATCATTGATGCCATTGGTATTAACCGTAGCCTCAGAACCGTTGTAGATAATTTCAATAACATTCTGAGCCGACATGCGGGTCATAACCAACATGAGTAATATTGCTATACTCGTTATCTTTTTCATATCTTTTCTGTTCTATTTCACGATTACTTTCTTGAATGAACCGTCCTTGAATTTCACAAGGTAGATGCCGCGACTGGCTGTCCTGATGGGTACACGCGTACCATTCAGGTTGTAATAGCCGTCTATCTCTGACGAGGAAGGATCAGCAGGAATGCCTTCTATCATGGCAACACTGCCATCCACCTGCCCCAGCGTCAACAGGAAGGGATGACTGACACTACCTGTGATTCCCTCAGCCAACGACGTTGTCTCTTTGATAGCATAGACCGTGCCATCCATGAGGTCTACTGCACGGAAGGAAAGTGCCTCCCCTCCCTTGCCATAGAGGGTCATCCATGCGAGTCCGTTCACCCATTTGCCTTCTCCGCGACACTCACCGTCGGCATCATAGGCATATAGCATGAAACGGTCTGCCGCAACCTTCTCGTTGTCTTTCTTTACTTCGGCAATGACACCCATCACATTAGGATAGGCATGCTTGGATACAGAACGGAAAGAAGAGGTTGAACGGGTGCGGGCAGCACGACTCATCCTGCGATGCAGCCGACTGAGGTTGACCTTCGTTGATGGCGACTTAAACGTCAGCGTCTTTGCCTGCGTTGTATAGAGCATATAGCCCTTGCCCATCTCCAGTGAGAGCGTACCCTGCCATGTGCCATCCTCGTAAGTGGCAAAACCACTCTGGCCAAGAATCTTGTCACCCTCCTCTGCCATATAGTTTGCCATGGCTTCGCTGGGTGTCTGTGTACCGTCCACGGTGTAGCCAATCCAGTTCCAGCCAGGCAGTAGCATGATGGGGCTACCCGCTGCACAGAAGAAATTCTTATTCGTATAGGTGTCTTCCCGTTGCATGTTCACCTTGTACAGATGACCCGCCTCCAACTCCTTCAAGGCTCCAGTCATACCTAATCTCGAATCTCGAATGGTCTCTTTGTCCTTAGCGACAATACGGTTAGCATACTCAGACAAGCCTGACACAGTGATGGGCTCTATCAACGGATGCGACATCCAGTTCCAGCCTTCAGCCAAAGTCAGTTCGAAGGTCTTTTGTTTCACGTTCGTCAGACCAGTATCCTCACCCAAGTACTCGTCATCGCTCTTCAGAACATTCGTTTTCTCAATGGTAGGCAGGCTCATTTTATATATAGACGTGCCGCCATCGGGATATCGGCCTACACTCTGGTCACCGTTGTGAGCCTTGTAGATGATACCATCAGCAAAATCCCGCATGTCAGGGTGATTGTCGAAATAGTCCTGATTGTTGGCCACGAATTCGTCGCTGCTACATAAAAAGACGATTCTGTCATCATCGTTCTTCAGTTTGAAATTGGTATGCAGTTGTGAATCTGCGTCTGTCTCGTCTGCCCAGACGACACGATGCCCTCCGGCAGGGATAATGGTATTCAACACACCGTTGTTTGGAATCTGGTATTTCAGCGGGTTGTCCTCATCATCACTGACATAGAGTCCCGCCACGTCGATATCTGTGTCGGTGGTGTTATATATCTCAAACCAGTCGTTGTGCTTAAACTCCTCGTTGACATAGACGGAGTTGCCGGCACTAACCTCGTTGATACGCAGCGGGACGATGCCCTGTTCCAACTGTTCCGAATCAGAGAGTTTCGTAAAAGTCGCGATAAGAGCGGTGGCATCAGTAGGCAGATCCATGACAGGCTCTGTCGAGACGAGTTCAGATTCAGCACCTACGGTCGTATACAGTTCGGCATCCCAGAACAGGTCACTGGAGGCTGCTTGGTTATTGTGGACTTCAACAGCAATGACATTGTTGCCCATCTTGAAGAGTGAAGGAGATAACTCAAGGGTTCCCTCCAAAGGTGTTTTCTCAGCATAGGCTGAAGCATAACTATTGTAACTTACATTTCCACTCATGTTGACACGACCCGCTTCTGTCCCATTGACATAGACGACAAAACCATCATCAAGTTGATAGTTAAGACGAAATATGTCATTGCTGGAAGGCGTAGAACTGAGACTGACCTTCTTACGGAAATAAGTGGTCGGATTTTTATTACTGGCATCTGAACCGTAACTTACGGTCGTTGTCACCCCTGTCATATTGTAGCCTAATGGAGCCTTGCCCGAAGCCCAACTATTGTCGCTAAAACCACTGGCGTTCCAGTTGGATGGAGCCGCTCCCTTGTCGTAGTATTTCCATGTGTCATTAGTCTTAATGAGACAATTGGAAGGAGTACCCGTACCAGGAGCCCATCCGGCAAAGCGGTAACCGGCAGGTGCCTTGGCCTCCAGTCTGACCGGCTGGAAGAGGTAACCATTGAAATCGGCATAGGGCACATCAATGCCGTTGATCGTGATGTGAGCATTTGGGACATTGGTACTCAGCATAACGGACTGTCTCTGGAGATTTCCTAACTGTGCAGGCTGATATTGTTCCAGTTGTCCCTGTGGTCCCAGTATCTCCTCCAGGCGCGTCTCCATTTTGCTTTTTATTTCGTTGGCGGTGCCGTCGGGGGAACGTCCTTCGAGTTCCAGCATCGGTCGCATATTGCCGGCTATCTCGTCCACCATCTCCTTGACACGGTCACGCTCAAAGACACTGCCAGCGATAATACAGAACGTGTCGATGAACTTCTTGCGATATGCGTCGTTGCCGAGCAGGTTCCTAAGCAGCACCACCAACTGTTCATCGGCAAATTGATCATTGAGTGTAGCGAGGTGGTTCATCGGGCACCAACGGTTGAAAATCTGGTCCAAGTCAAAGAGTATGAAGCGGAACCGGCCATCATCCCGGCTGCAGTAGCCCTTCACGTTATTGTCAGGCCAGTCGCTGTTGCCAAGAAACATTTCCACGGCCATGTAATTGGTGAACTCGTCGATGTCTAACAGTTTCTGTATCTCATCATAGACGCCATTGTTGTTGACACGTCCACTCAGTTCCATGTGGCGGTTCCATGCCTCATCAGTGCCGTCAGTGAATTG
>JAFWTK010000212.1 GCA_017518935.1 Prevotella sp. | reverse complement strand
TCGGCTCATCAAGAAGTAATACATTACCCTCCTGTTTCAGGGCAATGGCGAGTTGCAGACGATTACGCTCACCACCAGAGAGTACACCGCACTTCTTCTCCTGATCGGCACCACTGAAATTGAATCTTGAAAGGTAGGCGCACACATTCACATCTTTGCCACCCATGCGGATGGTCTCGTTGCCCTGAGAGACCACTTGATAAACGGTCTTCACAGGATCGATGTCCTTATGCTGCTGATCAACATAAGAGATTTTCACTGTCTCGCCTATTGAGAAAGAACCTGCATCGGGCTGCTCCAACCCCATTATCAGTCGGAACAGCGTAGTCTTACCGACACCGTTGGAACCAATCACACCCACGATACCATTGGGTGGCAGCGTGAAGTTCAGGTCACTGAAGAGTGGCTTTTCGGGGAACGACTTCGCCACGTGTTCAGCCTCAATGACCTTGTTGCCCAAACGAGGACCGTTGGGGATAAAGATTTCGAGTTTTTCTTCCTTCTGTTTCTGTTCCTCGTTGAGCATTGTCTCGTAGGAGTTCAGACGGGCCTTACCTTTAGCATGGCGGGCCTTGGGAGCCATCCTTACCCACTCCAACTCACGTTCGAGGGTCTTACGACGTTTTGAGGCCTGTTTTTCTTCCTGCGCTAAACGTTGACTCTTCTGTTCGAGCCACGAGGAATAGTTCCCCTTCCATGGGATACCCTCGCCACGATCCAGTTCAAGTATCCATTCTGCTACATCGTCCAGGAAATAACGGTCATGGGTGACAGCAATCACTGTACCCTCATATTGTTGTAAGTGCTGTTCCAGCCAGTCAATCGATTCCGCATCGAGATGGTTCGTTGGCTCATCGAGCAAAAGCACGTCGGGCTTCTGCAAGAGCAATCGGCAGAGGGCCACACGACGGCGCTCACCACCGGAGAGGTTCTTCACACTCCAATCGCCTGGGGGACAGTTCAGTGCGGCCATCGCACGATCGAGTTTCGAATCCATATTCCAGGCGTCAGTCGCATCAATGATGTCCTGCAACTCGGCCTGCCGCGCCATCAGTTTATTCATCTTGTCGGCATCCTCGTAATACTCGGGAAGTCCGAACTTCACATTGATTTCGTCATATTCTTTTAGGGCATCATACACGTGCTGCACGCCTTCCTGAACGTTCTCCTTCACCGTTTTTTCCTCGTTGAGTGGCGGATCCTGTGGCAGATAGCCTACGGTGTAGCCTGGACTCCACACTACGTTACCTTGGTACTGCTGATCGATGCCTGCGATGATCTTCATCAGCGTGGATTTACCCGCACCATTCAGGCCGATAATGCCGATCTTAGCCCCATAAAAGAAACTGAGATAGATGTTCTTGAGCACTTGTTTCTGGTTCTGTTGGATGGTCTTGCTCACTCCAACCATCGAGAAAATCACTTTCTTGTCGTCTACTGTTGCCATAAGTTACTGGTTTATGCGCACAAAGGTACAAAATAATTCTGAAATAGAAGCACAAAATATGGAAATGATTTGGCAGTATTGATAAAAAACACTATATTTGCACCATAATTTCTAACATAAACCACTTTAACAATGAAAACATTCTTAACTATCTTGGGTCTTACATGCACTCTGACCATTGGTGCACAGTCCAAACAGGCTTTTGAGAAATCAGCGATCGATGAGATTACAGCCAATAAATTCCTTGCTGGTGGTAACGCAGTAGATTACGACCGTCTGCCACGCAAAGCACTCACCCCTGCTCCTAAAAACTATGAACCCTTCTACCTGAGCCACTACGGACGACACGGTTCGCGTTGGCTGCTGAACGATCGCGACTACTCCTCTCCTATTACCACCCTGCGTGATGCCCAAAAAGCAGGTGTACTGAGTACAGTCGGAGATAAGGTGCTCGCCAAATTGGAAGAGATTCAGAAAACCTCCAGAGGACGTCTGGGAGACCTGTCGGATATAGGTGAGAAACAGCATCACGGCATTGCCAAGCGCATGGTGCAGAACTTCCCTGAGATTTTCAAGGCGCCCGGTTTGCAACTTGATGCCCGCAGTACGACTTCTACACGTGCCATCCTATCGATGATTGCCGAATGCGAGGAACTGATGCAGGCAAATGCCACCGCAACCATACACAATGAAGCCAATGATAATATCATGAGTTATATGAATGCCTCAAAGGGCGGACTTCAGCGCGCCAGTGAAGGCAAGGCGCGTCCTATCCAAAATGAATATGAAAACAGGCTGCGCGACCCCAGACGCCTGATGAAGGTGCTCTTCACTGATCAGGACTGGGTGTATATGAACCTCATGCCCAGACAGTTGATGGGAAGCCTCTACGACATTGCTACCAACCAACAGAGTCATGACGGCGACACAGAACTGCTCGAACTTTTCACTGCCGAGGAACTTTACAAGTGCTGGATCAACAACAACCTCTACTGGTATCTTAACTTTGCCAACGCCCCGCAGACTGATCACGTGATGCCTTGGGCTCAGGCTAATCTTTTAAAGAATATCATTGAGACAGCCGACACCATCGTTAACGGCAGTAAGGCACAGGCCACCCTGCGCTTCGGCCACGACACTGTAGTACTGCCTATCATAGCGCTGATGGAACTCGGTGGCTGGGGCTGTTCTATTGACAACCTCGACGAACTGGACACCTATTTCCGCAGTTATATGGTTATTCCGACGGCTAGCAACATCCAGTTGATTTTCTACCGTCCGAAGAAAGGCAAAACAGGTGACATCTTGGTGAAAGCCCTGCTGAACGAGAACGAGGTGACAATGCCTGTGGAAACAGACATGTTCCCCTATTACAAGTGGAGCGACGTGAAGGCATTCTATGAGGCCAAGTTGAAGAAGCAGCCAAAACCGATGCCAGGTATGAGTGCTCCGACTCAGGAAAGACAGATACCCGCAGCCTTCCTACAGATGATGCAACAGCAACAACAGTCATACTAACAAAAAACCCCGCCAACCGGCGGGGCTTTTTATTAGCAAGATTTTTATTACTTTTTGTTCAGGGCGAGGTCGATAGCAACGGCTACAGACACAGTAGCACCTACCATCGGGTTGTTACCCATACCGAGGAAGCCCATCATCTCTACGTGAGCAGGCACTGAAGAAGAACCTGCGAACTGAGCGTCTGAGTGCATACGACCCAGCGTATCAGTCATACCGTAAGAAGCAGGACCGGCAGCCATGTTATCTGGATGCAGGGTACGACCTGTACCACCACCAGAAGCCACTGAGAAGTAAGGCTTGCCAGCGAGGACACGCTCCTTCTTGTAAGTACCAGCCACTGGGTGCTGGAAACGAGTTGGGTTGGTAGAGTTACCAGTGATGGAAACGTCCACGTTCTCCTTCCAGAGGATGGCAACACCCTCACGAACATCGTCAGCGCCATAGCAGTTCACCTTAGCACGAGGGCCATCAGAGTAAGCCTTCGTCTTCACGACCTTGAGTTCGCCAGTGAAGTAGTCGAACTGTG
>JAFWTK010000211.1 GCA_017518935.1 Prevotella sp. | reverse complement strand
GCAACTGGTGCTTGGCATCTTTGTCGTGGTATTCCTGGCCTCCTTTATCAGCGCTCCAGTAAATGCTTATTATGTCAAGTTGGCCAATTACTCCGAAATTGCGCAGAATGCCATTCTGATGTTCACCACCGTCATTCCTGCCCTCCTTCTTCTTGTCGTGGGCTACCTGATTTACAAGTATCCTCTTACCGATGAGAGACTTGACGAGATCAACGAGGAAATCGAGGCTCGCCACAGGAACGGCAACAAATAAGATTAAACAAAGATTATTAAAAAACTAATAGTCAACCATTTTGCCCCCGAGTTTCTGAAATTCAGAACTACGGGGGCATTTTTTGTTTTATTCGTAATACGTTGCGTCCGCTTGGGTAAAGCAACAGACGATAATCTCGCCCTGATAGCCTTCGCGCAGATGCCTTGTGTGTCACAGAGGGACGGTTCTTTTGTGTTAGCCAGCACAAAAGAACCGTCCGTGTTTTTCAGAATATGTAAAAAACGACTACCTTTGCATAGAAAAAAATGCCGTTTAGGGTTTAGTAAAACGGTTTTCGTGTGTATTATAGGTGTATGACGAAAAGAAAACAAGAATTTGAAACGCTGTTCCGACAGCATTATCGGCAGATGTATCGGCTGGCCACCCTGCTTCTGCACGACGATGCTGAGAGCAAGGATATTGTGCACGATGTCTTCGCTCAGTTGCTTGCTTCATCAACCACTGAGTTGCATGAGGAGACAGCAGTAGCGTTTCTGCTCACCAGCGTACGCAACCGATGCCTGAACGTGATACGTAGTAGAAAGATTCAGGAGCGAGTCCAACGGCTCTATCTCCTGGATATCGATACTACTGTCATTCCGCCAGACTTGTTCCGTGAAGAACTGAAAGCCTTGTCAGAGGGTATCAGTTTGTTAGCCCCGCCAGTCTGCCGTGAAGTAGTTGAACTGCACTTCCGTGATGGTCTCACCTTCCGTGAGATTGCCCTTCGTCTCGGAGTCAGCGAGACTGCCGTCTATAAGCATCTGCGACATGCGCTTCAACAATTACGTAAACACCTAAAAAAGCAATTAGAAACATGAACAAGACCGATCTTTTGTTCCTAATGATGGAACAGCCCCAGGCATATACCGACCAGCAGTGGCAGGAGATTCTCTCGGACGAAGAGTGTCTGGAACTCTACACCCTGATGGCAAAGACCCAGAGCACATTCGATACTCAAAGAGAGGTTAGCGACGAAACCATCGATACTGAGTGGAAACGGTTAACTGTCTCTTCTACTCGTCGCTGGCATCGCGTGGCAGCCATTTTTGTTGGTGTCCTGATGCTCTCTGGCGTTGCCTTTGCTGCCATTCACATTGTGCGTCAAACTGTTAGGGAGAATTTGAAATCTCCGACTCAGGAGACACAGATGTCAACTCAGCATCAACAGGCTCCATCGGTAGAAACGGTGAAGACGGACACAATAGCCGCCATGCAGCCAATTGTGTTCGACAACGTGCCGCTGGATAAGATGCTGCCTGAGATAGCCGCCTACTATCATGTCGAGGTTCTGTTCCAGAACGAGGCGGCCCGTCAATATCGCTTTCACTTCGTATGGAAATGCGAAGACGGCCTCGATCATACCATTGAAAAGTTGAATCGTTTTGAAAGCCTGAGTGTTAGGCGTCAGGATAAGAAAATTGTCGTTGAGTAAGTCATGAGAAGCGTTATATCAACGTTGTTGTTCCTGTGTGCTATCACGACAGCAACAGCCCAACGTATCACCCACAAATATAATAATGTGTCACTCAGCGAAGCCCTGCGCCAACTGAATGCTGAAACAAAAGACTACGAAATCAACTTCCTCTACAATGAATTGGAAGACTTCCGCATCACCACCTCTGTCCAACGCAAGACCGTTCCTGATGCTATCCAGCAGATGATTGGCTTCTATCCTGTCCGTATGACGGTGGAAGGCAAGGAAATAACCGTAGAGTGTCCGCAGAAGACCGCTACCCGCTACAAAGGCACCATCATTGACGAAGTAGGCCAGTCCGTTGCTTATGCCAATGTTTACCTGCTTCATCCATCCGATTCCTCTCTTATCGGTGGTGGTGTGAGTAACGAGGCAGGCCTCTTCGTCATCCCCTGTGAACAAAAGTCCGTCCTCGTCCGAATATCCTACGTAGGATACAAGACCACCTATCGTCTGTGTAGCAACGAACAGGTCGGAGTTGTTCAGATAAAGCCGGAGGCACAGACCATCAACGGCGTTGTGGTAACAGGTGAGCGTCCAAAGGTGCAACTGCAAGGAAACTCACTGATCATGAACGTAGAGGGTACGGTGATGGAACGACTGGGTACGGCAGAAGATGTGCTCTCGCGTGTGCCGACCATTTCGAAGAAAGGAGATGGTTTTGAGATATTAGGCAAGGGGGTGCCGTTGATCTACCTGAACAATCGCAAGTTAACCGACTTGCAGGAATTGAGGAATGTGCAGTCGGACAACATCAAGAACGTGGAGGTGATCCAGAACCCCGGTGCCCGCTACGATGCGACGGTAAATGCCGTCATCATCATACGTACCATGCGGGTTGCAGGCGAGGGCCTTGGCGTGGAACTGACCTCGTGGAGTCGCAAGGGGCGTGGTTATGCCAATAATGAACGCGTCAATCTGACCTACCGCACGGGCGGGTTGGAACTCTTCGCCAATCTCTTTGGGGCATATAATAAAAGATGTAGCAGTGGCGAGTTCGAACAGATTGTTTATGCCGACACACTGTGGTCCATCACCAACCGTCAGAAAGATATAGTGCGCAACCCTTATTTCGAGGGACGAGTGGGCTTTAACTACCAATTTAATGACAATAATTCTTTCGGTGGATTCTACCAGAATGCCTACGACTATGTAAAGACTTTGAGTGAATATGACGATGACATATTATTCGACCGTTACGATTACGGTCATTTGAAGAATAATGGCGTCAGAAGAGCCGAGGGCGTGCCAAACCACCAAGTGAACCTTTATTATACGGGTAAGGTGGGGCATTTCAACATCGACTTTAATGGAGATTACACTTTCCGGAAGCAACGCAGCCGTAACCAGCAACAGGAATTGAGCACGAAGGATTTTGACCGCGATGTGAATACCGAAAGCCTCACACGCAGTAATTTGCTTGCCGAGAAACTCATTGTAAGCCATCCGCTGTGTAAAGGACAGATAGAGGTCGGCGAGGAATATACCAAAACACAATGGGAAAGCAATTTCGAAAATCTCGAAGGATACATCGCCAATAGTAACAACGAGCAACGTGAGCAGGCCATTGCACCTTTCGTGGAACTGCGGCAGCAATTGGGTCGCTTTCAACTGTCGGCAGGTCTGCGCTATGAGCATGTGGAATCTGAATACTTCACAGGTGGTCACCGTCGCGATGAGCAGTGCCGTACCTACGATGATTTGTTTCCGTCGGTATCTGCCTCAACATCCATCAACCACTTCCAGTTCTCTTTTAGTTATTCCAAGCGCACTACGCGCCCTGCCTACTGGCAGTTGAGCAGCGATGTTATTTATGAGAATCGTTTGAACTTACAGACGGGCAATCCCTATCTGAAACCTGTCAAGTACCACAATCTGAATGCGACGGTTATGTGGAAATGGCTCTTCCTGACAATGAACTTCGCTCATTGTGTTGATCCCATCCTCTATACGGCCGATAGTATTCCAAATGACTCGAAGATCAATTTCGTAACCTATAAGAACTATGACCATGCCGATTGGCTTACTGTCACATTGGGGGCACAGAAGAACATTCAACTTGGTGGGGATGTGACATGGACGCCACAGTACAATATTATGCTGATGAAGCCTTGGTTCAAATCGGAGTTCAAGAACGAACAGAAACGCTTTGATCATCCCATGCTCACACTGCAATTGGGTAACATTATCTCACTTCCTCACGACTGGCTGTTGCAAGCCGACTTCAATATGCATACTCACGGCTATCAGCAAAATGTCTGGTTCGACTGTACCAACGCTATGCTTTCACTTAGTATCAGCAAGGATTTCTTCAAGCGTCGGCTAAACATCAAACTCTCAGGCAACGACCTCTTCAATGGCGGCATAAACTACTTTACACTTTACAGCAACCGTATGATGTTCCAGAAGATGGAGGACAACGACTCGCGCAACATCAATCTCTCCCTGCGCTACCGCTTTAATGTCACTCCTTCCAAGTATAAGGGTACTGGTGCTGGTAATGCGGAGAAGAACCGACTATAACGCTTCGTATGAAACAGGGGTTGTTCTATTGCTGCCTCTCATTTATGATGATGGGCTTGGCCATCTCGCGCCTGACATATTTGATGCCGTGGGTTGATGAGGTGATGTTTATGGATACGCCGATGCATTATGTCAAAGGAATGGGGTGGACCACCTTTGCTTGGTATTCCGTAGCCAGGCAAGACCCTTTCTTGCTGTATCCACCATTATACTCTATGGTGCTGGTGTTATGGATGAATGTTTTCGAGACAACCCTGATAGCCTGCCGTTCCTTGAATTTAATCATAACGATGTCAATCGGATGGGGGCTTTTAAGGATATGCCGATATCTGGGACTAAAAATGTCGCTGATGCAGGTTGGTATTCTTGTCATGCTATTATGGTGTACTGATGATATGATGTATATGTATAGCAATGGCAGGCCCGATTTGTTGGGTGCGGCTATCTTGGTGTTTACTATAAGTGAGATGATCAGCCAGAGGAATAAATGGTCTATTATCTTTCTCTCAGTCCTTCTTCTTGCGTCTGGGATACAGGCGGTTGTTTGTTTGTATATTCTTCTTTTGTTGGCTTACCTAATATTAACAGACCATCGGGAAAGAATTAAGAAAATAGCCGTATTGTCGGTATTAGGTACTCTTCTTGGTTTTTTGTTGGTTTGTACATTTATGGCTTGTCATAGTCATCTGATAGCTTTTGTTGTAAATATGTTGTCCTATTCAAACACACTTATGACTCTGGCGATGATTTCCTTGCCAGTCGTGGGTGATTATCTGGGAATAGATACAGCCCTCTATTTGGAAAAGATTGCCAATAACACGACGGATGTCCCGATATACAGTCGCATTTTTACAATTTATACACATCCTGCGTATGTCTCTTTGTTGGTTGTTGCTTTATTTGTCTTTCTTTCAGAGCGCACAAATCTTAAAGGTACTTCCTTGTATGTTATGATGAAGTTCCTTTTCGTTTGTGTCGTATTGATCCCTTTATTGATGAATATAGTTGGTCGTTTTCCACCTTATTATTATTGGATGGTTTATCTGCCCGTCTTTCTGCTTGTGTTTATCCTTGCCGGATTTACAAAAAGTCGCAGAAATCATTTCATCATAGTGTTGGTGTCGCTGCTTTTGGTTATACGAGGATTGATTTGCTCCACCCAGCATCAGGATTATTCGGAGACGGAAATGTTTATGGCCCAATGTTCCATGCTAAGAGATAAAAATGTCGTTGCACCTTTCTCCGTCTTCTATGAGATGGAAAAACTAAGCAGGTATACTTATTATTTAGGTGTATATCCGCCTCGTTATCTTCCCAAGGATATCGATTATGTGATTCTTTCCCCAAAGGGTTCTGAGTATGGCACAAACCAATTGTATGACTTTTATGAGTGTATCAATAAGTCGGATTCGTTGCAGACAGTCATGGTAGCAGAGAGCAAGACTGCTGGGTTGAAAGTGTATAAGGTAATCAAGACTTTGTGATGAAACCAATCATAAGTATCCTTCGCCCCCACCAGTGGGTCAAGAACTGTTTCGTGCTTCTGCCCTTGTTTTTCAATGGCGGTTTCTTGGATGTGCCGTTGTTGTTATCGGCAATGACGATGACTCTTGCGTTCTGTTTTGCTGCGAGTGGTATTTATTGCCTGAATGATATCTGTGATGTGGAGGCCGACAGACTGCATCCAAAGAAATGCTTACGCCCTGTCGCTTGCGGCGCAGTAAGTAAAAGGCCTGCCTTTGTTTTAATGACCCTCTGTATGGTTGCTTCCATCTCGCTCGTTTGTTTGTTTCCTTGGCAAGTGGAAGTCGACATCACTCATTTGTTGGGAATCATTCTGCTTTATCTTCTGATGAATATAGCCTATTGCGTCCGACTAAAACAGATAGCGATAGTCGATGTCTTCATCATTGCAGCAGGATATGTGCTCAGAATCATTGCAGGGGCAATGGCTACGAGTGTTTTCTTGTCATATTGGATGGTCTTGATGACTTTCCTGTTGGCTTTGTTCCTGGCTTTTGCCAAACGCAGGGATGATGTGGTGATGTATGAGGAAACTAATATCAAGGCAAGAAACAGTATTGCCAGATACAACCTTCCGTTTATGAATCAGGTAATCGGTATCTTAGCAAGCATCACAATGGTATGTTACATCATGTACACCGTTTCGCCAGAGGTCACAGGCCGTTTTCATAGTCCGTTTTTGTATGTCACGAGTGCTTTCGTGTTGGCAGGCATCATTCGCTATCTACAAATAACTATTGTCGATATGAAAAGCGGGAGCCCGACAAAGGTATTGTTGGAAGACAGATTTGTTCAGGCAACGGTATTAGGATGGCTAATAGCGTTTGTAATTGTCATCTATGTGGCTTAGGGGTGAAAGAAATATAGGGAACAAGGGAAAGGAAGCAAGGGAATAGGGGGTAAAGTGCCGTTGGAACAGGGAGAAAGGACGTTCCTTTCGAATCAGCAGCGGCCGCTGCTGATATCGGCAGCGTACGGGGACATAATCGGCAGCGCCCGCTGCGTACTATTTTCTTTGTCCCTCTTGCGAATATGCACAGCGGTTCCTGACCCCATTGTGCTCTGATGTCTCAAAACTGACAGAAACCGATTGACCCACCCCCAATCGTTCATAACACCTTAAAATACTGAGGATGAAAAAGGGTGAGTGTTGTCTGAACACCCACCCCGACACTCAACCAAACTGTCACCCCAACATACACCCCTTGGGCTTAGGCTGCTTGCAAGGGAATCACCCTATAATAGGTCTGATTGCCGTGAGACTTACCCTCAAATCCGAGTTCCTTCATCGCCATTCCAAGATGAATCTTGGTGCTGTGGTTGTTCTTGATGGAAGGATACTCGCGACGAATCAAATCAACAATCTCGCCGCTCTTCATACGAATGCCCTGTTCTCCCTCCTTGGGCTTGCGGATACAGGCCTCAACCACTTCGGCAATGTCCTTCTGTTCCAGATAGTTCAGGTTCAACTCCTGAATGCGAGCCACCTGATCATTGTTAAACCAGAAAGG
>JAFWTK010000210.1 GCA_017518935.1 Prevotella sp. | reverse complement strand
TATAACGCGCATCCAACACAACATGGTTAAACTCATAAGATATGCCAAGAGGGATTGCAAGATCAAAGGAGGATATATCCGCGTCGATTCCAGCCGCCTTATAGGCATCTTTTAACCCGACCTCAGCGGAAACACCATTTGCCGACACCTTCACTTTGTCGTTGACGAGGAATCCCGGCTGTATTCCAACTTTGACGGCCAATCCCTTGGTCACATAGTAATTGGCCAGAATCGGAATATTTACATAATCCATCTTAATTGTTCCATTCATGCCCTGGCTATCTGCGTCGGATCCCTGCTGAGAATAGAGGGCACCTGCCGAGACAGAGAGCAAGGGTGTTGCCTGATATTCCAACTCGGCCCCAGCCACGAATGCAATTCGAGTCTTGGCTTCATCGTCGTTCGTCATCGTAGCCAGATTAATACCAGCCTTTGGCTGAAGGCTCCAACTGCCAACAGCATTTTGGGCGTTTGTACATACACTAAGCAACAAAAATGTTGCTGCAATCATTATCCTTTTCATATTCATTCGTTTTATTTAAATCACCAATCGTATGAAGTCCTATATAAGACACGTCCTGAACAGGCGTCTATTACAAGACCATCATAGCCTTTTTTCACCTCGTAGACAAGACGGGGGCCGAAAGAATCTCCCTCAGGAACACATACGATCTGTAGTTCGCACCTGTCCTCATAGTAGTTTTCAAGTTTCATAAACGACTTGAATATCTCATAGGCAACCCATTTATCGAACTTCGGTGTCACATCAAAATCCTTGATGGGCAGATAGTAACAAACGGCCCATGTTATCGCACCATCACTGTAAGAGAAATGACTCATATTTATTTTCACGATAACATCCTTATAATACTGCTGATAGTACTCATATACCTGGTTCCCGCTCTCATCATGATGGAAGCATCTAAAACAGTCTGCCAAGCCCTCTCCAATGTATCTGTTAAAGAACTCAGTTGCAGTCTTCGGGCGTTCTTCGGCAGGCGTGTCATAAAATTGTATATTTTTATACACATACACACCATCCCATCCAGGACCCGTAAACTCCGTCGTGGTCTGATTCAATGCACCTTCAGGAATCTCTTCCGGTAAGACCTCATGTTCTTCAATGTCACCCGAGGTGTTAATAAAGGGACAAGATACCAAGTCTGGTTCAGATACTGCAAAATCTCCACTTTCATGCAGTTCATTCGCGATTTGCAATGGACTTTTTTCACTTTCCGGAGTGACATGCAGAGTATACCATAAAGGCATATAATGATTATTCCCATCAATTATAAGTCTATACTTCTCTGCATACGAAGTCAATAGGTCTATATCCTCTTCCCTTTTGAGTTTTACACTCATATATGGAGACAAAACAACAGCCTTGTTTCTCTCGTAAAAAAAACTTGCAGTGACAATCACAGACTTCACATCTTCTTTCCAGAAATCCTGTGATGTTAACTTTTCGTAATCTGTACGGGTAACAATATAGCCGTCAAAAATCTTATCATTTACCGGGGCCAGAACACGGACATTTTCCAGAACTCTTTCTCTTATTTTATCATACTCTTTAGAAATATTGATACAAAAGTTGTTCTCATTCAGGGTCAAGGGAATCTTCTGGTCTTTGTAGTAATAAAAGTACGTTTGCGCTACTGCAGGTGTCTCGTTTGTGGGGTTGTCCTCTTGATTACATGCAGTCATGCTGACCAATGCTGTCAGCATAACCATCATTCCGATAAATGTCCTTGTTTTCATATTCATTCGTTTCTTACAATCATTGATTGTTCATGATGATGTTCGTTATCTTTACAATATCAGCGGCATTCACTATGCCGTCACCGTTAGCATCAGCAATAACAGACAGAGGTATTTCTGATGTCTCAACAACGGAGTCATACCATCCTTCTTTCGAAGCATAGACTGAAAGATTAATTGTATTAGGCAGTTTGATGCCATTACCATCACCTTTCACTGAGATGAACATTTCGTAATGATACTCTACTCCTTCCGTGTCGCAACGGAAGTTCAGTTTTCCATTTTCCATACTGATTGCCGGTGTCGCACATTTCTGTTTCGACAGCAACTCGAACTCACTGAATTTGCTCCAGGGTTCTGTCGTCTTATAGACATCTATAAAAACATCTGGCACTTTCAGGGTCATATTGTAATTGGAGAAGGCGTTTTCGTATAAGACAGGCGGTGTCTCGGCTAGGGCAATCACTCGCTTCAAGCGTCCACAGTCTGTAAAAGCACATGGGCAGATGAAATTCATAGAAGCAGGTATAGTAATCTCTTCAAGATTATAGCAGCCATAAAAGGCATTCTGCCCTATAATAGTCACACTGTTGGGGATGGTCACAGAAGTCAGATTGTAAAGTCCAGAGAG
>JAFWTK010000209.1 GCA_017518935.1 Prevotella sp. | reverse complement strand
GTCGACGACGGTAGCCTTGATGCCGCGACCTGTCTTCGAGGTGACCACGAGGCGGGCGGTCTGCTGCTTGCGAATGCCGATGCCGAGGAAGTGGACTTCCAGTTTGGGCTTGTCGGTAGCAATCAGCGGGCAGATTTCAAGCATGTGGCTCTGCAAACAAGAAGAGCGGTCGCCTGCGAAGTTGAGTGTGTAATCTTCGAGGAACGAGCAACCTGTAGGCATGCCTTGCTGGATGACCCAGAGGGTACGATACAGACAGGCGGTCTTCCAGTCGCCCTCAGCGCCAAAGCCATAGCCTTCTTCCATCAGGCGCTGTGATGCCAGGCCAGGAATCTGGTCGAAGCCGCAGAAGTCGGGAGCATCGATGTCAGCATCACCTAGGTCGTCGAAGTTGGTGGTGAAGGCGGTAGCACCCTCATCTTTCAGCACGCGGCGCAGGGCAATCTCTGCCTTAGCGGCATTCTTCACCTTTTGCCAGTAAACGGCCTCGCCGCTTTCGTCGATCTTGATGGTGTAGAGTTTCTTATACTCCTCAACCAGTTCGTCGGCCTCCTTGTCAGTAACCTTCTTGAAGTACTCCATCAGACTGCTAACAGGGTAGTAGTCTACATGGTAGCCGAGACGCTGCTCGAACTCCACACGGTCACCGTCGGTCACAGCCACGTTGTTCATATTCATACCGAACATCAGGCAGCGCACGTTGTGAGCGTCAGCCACACCGGCGGCTACGCGAGCCCAGACAGCAACCTGCTTCTGGGCCTTCTCGTCCTTCCAGTAGCCACAGACCACCTTACGAGCCACACGCATACGGGTACAGATATGTCCGAACTCGATGTCTCCGTGAGCACTCTGGTTGAGGTTCATGAAGTCCATGTCGATCTCGCTCCATGGAATCTCAGCGTTGTACTGTGTGTGGAAGTGGAGGAGGGGCTTCTGCAACTGCTGCAGCCCCTTGATCCACATCTTGGCTGGCGAGAACGTGTGCATCCAGGTGATGATACCTGCGCACTTCTCATCGTTGTTGGCGGCAAGCATAATAGCCTCAACTTCTTTGCTGCTGTTGGCTGTGCCTTTATATACGATCTTCACGGGGATGTTGCCAGACTTATTGAGTCCTTCGACCATCTCCTTTGAGTGACTGTCGACTGCTACGACTGCGTCACCTCCGTAGAGCAACTGTGCACCAGTCACCCACCATATCTCTAAATTCTCAAATGCTTTCATTTGTTTTGTAAGTCATTAATTATTGATTAATGTTTCTGTCCTTTCTGACCGTAGTAGGCGTTGGGGCCGTGCTTGCGGTTGTAGTGCTTCTCGACAAGAAGAGGATTCATCGTCGTCTGTGGATTGACCGTCAGCGAGACGAAGGCCATCTTGGCACATTCTTCCATCACCTTGGCGTTATACACGGCGTTGTCGGGAGACGTGCCCCAAGAGAACGGACCGTGGTTCTTCACCAATACGGCAGGCGTGTGGTCAGGATTGATCTTACGGATGTTCAGGATTTCGTCCACAATGACATTACCCGTCTCCAACTCATACTGTCCTTCTACCTCTTCCTTGGTCATATCCCTCGTACAGGGAATGTCCTTGTAGAAATAGTCAGCGTGTGTCGTGCCAATGTTGGGGATGTCCTTGCCTGCCTGGGCAAAAGCCGTGGCATAGGTGGAATGGGTGTGTACTACGCCTTGGATATTGGGGAATGCCTTATATAATACAAGGTGCGTCGGGGTATCGGACGACGGGTTCAGTTCACCGTCAACCACCTCGCCAGTCAGGAGGTCGACCACCACCATATCCTCGGCCTTCATCACATCGTAGTCAACACCGGATGGCTTGATGACAACGAGACCGTGCTCACGGTCGATGCCCGACACATTTCCCCACGTAAATATCACGAGGTTGTGCTTCACGAGGTCAAGATTTGCCTTGAATACTTTTTCTTTCAGTTCTTCTAACATAATTGTGAATTGTCAGTTTCTAATTATAACTTGAAGTTGGGATCTTCGTTATAGATGCGCTTGTTAAAGCGGAAAAGTGCAGCACCGCGTTTAGAGCCTTTTTTGTCAATCAGTTCGGTCTTCTCGATGAAGTCCATCTCCTTGATACGCTTGCGGAAGTTACGCTTGTCGAGTTCTTCACCGTGAATGGCCTCATAGAGATGCTGCAATTGCGTGAGCGTGAAGAGGCTGGGCAGCAGACGGAAACCGATGGGCTCACTCTTTATCTTCTGCCGCATGAGTTTCAGGGCCTTGCTCACCATCTCGTTGTGGTCGGAGTAGAGTTGGGGGATATCGTCGATATTCACCCATTCCACCCTGTGCTCACGACGCAGACGGTCTTCGTAATCGTTCACGTTGATGAGCGCGTAATAGGCGATGGAGATGACCCGCTCGCCCGGGTCGCGGTCAACACTACCGAAGGCACCCACCTGACGCATATAGAGGTTTCTGAGTCCGGTAAGGTCGTAGAGCACACGGTTGGCAGCGTCGTCAAGACTCTCGTCGCTGCGAACGAAGCCTCCGTAGAGACTCCATTCGCCGCGTCCGGGATCCATCTGGCGCTTGCCGATCAGTATGCGCAACTTGCCTTCGTCGAAGCCGAAGATGATGCAGTCTACCGACACCCAGACTTTTGAATGCTCACCATAAAAAGTAGTCATATTCTCCTATCGGTTACCAGAAGTAAATGTAGAATGCAACGGTGATGCTGAGGATAATTACTGTGTGGATGACATCCCAATGGTTCCAACTGTTGCGGGTAGCCTCAATCTGATCAGGTGTGCTGGTGCCGAAAACAAGCCCCTGAATCTTCTGCTCCGAAGGAGCCTCCGTGCAGAGTGAAACGACAATGACGATCAGACAGCATACAATAAGCATCACACCACAGAAGAACAGCCAGTTGAAGTCATAAAACACAGCCTTGAACCAGTTGTCGGCAGCATCGGTGGCGTTGCTATAATACACTTTAGCACCCAGACGGGTCAGACCGATGATGATACCTGAAAGCAAGCCCCACATACCACCTTTGGCAGAAGCGCGTTTCCAGGTGATACCCAACAGGAAGGCGGCTGCGATACCAGGAGCCAGCACACTCTGCACATCCTGCAGGTAGTTATAAAGTACGTTACCTACCGAACGCATGATGGGAATCCACAGGATACCAAGGATCACGATAACAACGGTAGCCGTCTGTCCAATACGTACGAGGTTTTTCTCCGGGGTTTCGGGCTTCAGACGCTTCCAGAAATCGATGGTGAACAGCATGGCTGAAGAATTAAACAGCGAAGCCAACGACGACATCAGGGCTGCGAGGATACCGCAAACCACAAGACCTTTCACACCTGCAGGCAGAATCTTTGCAACAAGGGTGGGGAAGGCAGCGTCGGCATTCGGTGTACCATCGGCGAGCAGAGGCAGGAAACCACCGTCGCCAGCATACTTCTGGTGCAGGGCGAACGCAATCATACCGGGGATGAGGAAGAGGAATACGGGCAACAACTTCAGATAGGCTCCGAAGATGGTACCACGACGGCTCTCCTTCTCGTTCTTACCTGACAGTACACGCTGAACGATATACTGGTCAGTGCACCAGTACCAGAAACCGATGACGGCAGAACCGATCAAAGCACCCAGCCAGGGATACTGCGGATCGCTGTTGGAACGCATCAGGTGGATCATCGTACCTGTGGCACCTTCGTAGTTGGGCTTCACGTCGCAGAATTGAAGCATCTGATCCCAACTGCCGAGGGCCTTCATACCTAGAACAAGGATGATCAGTGAACCCAAGAGCAGGATAGGTGTCTGTAACACAGAGGTGTAAAGTACACTCTTCATACCGCCGAAGATGGTGTAGACTGCTGTGATGAGTACCAGGCCTATAGCAGCGATCCAGAAGAAGTCGATACCCCAGAGTTCCTTAATACCAAACACCTGTTGGAATACTAGGCCGCCGGCATAAACCGTTACGGCCACCTTGGTCAACACATAGGAGATCAGGGAAATAACAGAGAGTATGGTGCGGCTCTGTGTGTTGTAGCGGCGCTCCAAGAACTCAGGCATCGTATATACCATGCTTCGTGTATAGAAAGGCACGAACACCCATCCGAGAATCAGGATCATCCAACCCTGAATCTCCCAGTGTGCCATAGCCATACCAGAGGAGGCACCTGCTCCTGCGAGACCAATCAAGTGCTCGGAGCCGATGTTTGATGCAAAGATAGATGCACCGATGGCTATCCATGTTGCATCCTTACCACCTAAGAAATAGTCTGCCGAGTTGTCGTTTTTCTGGCTGACAACCCAAAGTACAATGCCTATCAGCGCGCAGCAGAAGACGCCAATGACAATCCAGTCTAATAATGCCATGTTAATTTACGATTTCATTTTTTATTACTATTTATTTTACTGAGAACTTATAGGCAGCGTGGCTGTAATACTTTTCGCCTGGATTCAGTGTGGGTTGTATCCAATTGAACTTGTTGGGAGAATCAGGAAACTTCTGGCTCTCCAAGCAGACGCTCACGTGCTGCGGATAGGGTCCATGCTTGTGCTGGATATTCAATTCGTTGCCGACACCCTGGAAGTTACCGCTGTACACCTGAACACCAGGCTCGTTGGTGAACATCTCCATGAAAATACCGGTCTTGGGGCTGTAAAGGCTGGCACATACTTGCTTGTCGTTGCCCTTTCCTTCCGTAAAGGTGTTCAGACACCAGTTGTGGTCGTAACCACCGGCATTCTGGATCTGGTCGAATTGTGACTTGATGCTGTCACCGATGGCATGAGGCGTGCGGAAGTCCATCGGGGTACCCTCAACTGACTTAATCTCACCCGTTGGGATGTAGAGTGTGTCGCTGGGGGTGAAATAGTCTGCGTTCACATAGAGCACCATATCATAGCCGGGCTGTGTGAAGTCGCCACTCAGGTTATAATAGTTGTGATTGGTCTGATTGATGATGGTCGGCTTGTCAGTCTCTGCCTCCCAAGTGATGTCTAGGGTGTTGTCGAAAGTGACCTTATAAGTAGTCACAGCCATTACCTTGCCAGGGAAACCGTTTTCACCGTCAGCAGCGACGATCGTTAGTTTCAGGATAGAGTCGCCTACTTGTTCTGCGTCGTAAACCTGGTTCATCCAGCCTGTGGTGCCACCACCGTGCAGACAGTTGGGACCGTCGTTCTGCTTGAGTTGATACTCGGTACCGTTGAGGATGAACTTACCGTTCTTGATACGGTTGGCATAGCGGCCTACGCTGGAACCGTAGTCTGTGGGGGAGTTGAGGGTATCGGCATACTGGGCGATGTTGTCGAAGCCGAGAACAACGTCAGTGGGGTTGCCATCCTTGTCAGGAACGACGAGTGATACCACGCGTCCACCATAATTGGTGATACATACCTACATACCGCTCTGGTTCTTCAAAGTGAAGAGTTTCACGGGCTTGCTTTGGATGGTGGTGTCGAACTTGGCAGGATCAAGACCTGATACTGTTAACTGTGGAGCCTGCTGGCCTCCCTTTGCACATGAGAGCATCAGCGCTACTACACCGAGGCTCAGGAAACTACTTTTAAGTACTTTCATTTTCATACGTTTTAAGTTGTTTAAATGTTAGAGTTTGATTTTGGGTGTAAATTTACAACTTATTTCTGAAATGACAAAGCGAAAAGGCATAAAATTTAGCGGTAAAGTGTTACTTTTACACCTTACCGCTATTTTTTAACCTTTGCTAACACAAAATGTGCTCTCAGAGGTGGCTTTTAGCAGAGTTTGCGTGAGCCATCGCCTATCACGACATCATAGACCTTTGGTTCATGTCCGTACTTCTCCTTGAATTTCTTCTTGGCGTCTTCTATGAACGGCTTATAGAGGTCGTTGCGGACGAGGTTGATGGTGCAGCCGCCAAAGCCGCCACCCATGATACGAGAACCTGTCACGCCGTTCTCCTTGGCGATGTCGTTCAGAAAGTCGAGTTCCTCGCAGGATACCTCATAATCCTTCGAGAGTCCCTCGTGGGTCTTGTACATCAACTCACCTACCTTCTCGTAATCGCCTTCGTTGAGGGCTTCGCAGACACCCAACACACGGTCTTTCTCACCAAGCACGAACTTGGCACGCTTGTAGTCCTCGGCACCTACCTCTTCCTTTACTTCCTCCAGTTGCTCCCAAGTGCAGTCGCGCAGGGTCTCAAACTTACCCTCCGGATGCTTGGCCTGAATGTGTTTCACCACATTCTCGCAGGAGTTGCGACGGTCATTGTAGGGAGAACCTGCCAACTGGTGCTTCACTACTGAATCAAGCAGTACAAGACGATAGCCATCGGGCTTGAAGGGGAAGTATTCGAATTCACGGCTACGGCAGTCGAGACGCATCAGACAGCCTGCCTTACCAAAGACGGAGGCGAACTGGTCCATGATACCACAGTTCACACCACAATAGTTGTGCTCGGTAGCCTGACCAGCCAGCGCCATATCCCATTGAGAGACTTTATTGTCACCGAAGATGTCGTTCAGACCGAAGGCAAAGCAACTCTCCATAGCGGCAGACGATGACATACCAGCACCGAGGGGAACATCGCCAGCAAAGGCAATGTTGAAGCCTTTAACAGGGACGCCCAACTTCTTT
>JAFWTK010000208.1 GCA_017518935.1 Prevotella sp. | reverse complement strand
CTTTTACTTTTTTTACCTTTCCAATGCAAATACCGTGCCAAACACAAGAAAGGCGGCCCCTGCCTTTCATAAGCAGTGCCGCCTCCATATAATGATTAAGGTGTAATCTTATTTGAAAATCAACTGAGCGAACTGGTACAGGCTGCGGCGCCAGGTGTGCCACTCGTGGGCTGTGCCTGGAGACTCGTAACCAACGGCATTCATACCGAGTTGTTCCTTGATGTTCTTGGCGGCCTCAACACAACCCATGTTCTCCTTACCGCCACCGCTCATGAAGAGCAATTTGACGTTCTTCGTGAAACCTTCTGAATTCTTCACTTGGTCGACATTCCATGCACCACTGCTGAAAGAACCGACATAGGCGAACTTCTCAGGATTGGCAAGAGTAATCTCACGAGCCTGCATACCTCCCATCGACAGACCGGCATAAGCACGGTGCTGAGCGTCGGCAATCACACGGTAATTCTTCTCAACCATCGGAATGATATCATTGAAAAGCACATTCTTGAAACCTTCTGAGAAACCACCGAAGCCACCGAAGCCGCCACGACGCTGGCCCCCCTGACCAGGAGCGCCTTGCGGACGCTGCCCCTGAGGCATTCCCTGAGGAGCACCTTGTGGACGGGGACCTTGAGGAGCAGCACCTGGAGCACCCTGAGGACGCGGACCACCGAAACCGCCAAAGCCTCCGGCCTCACCCGGACGCTGGGTATTCAGACCATTGTCCATCACAATGATGCAAGGAACAGCCTTGCCCTCGGCAATCAGGTTGTCCATGATTTGAGCGGTGTGACCCTGCTCAGCCCAACCGTACTCATTCTCACCCATACCATGCTGCAGATAGAATACAGGGAATTTTTTAGTGGGATTGGTAAAATACTCTGCAGGCAGATAGACATGGCAACGACGCATCTTCTCCGTGTAGGTTGACCAATAGAAGACCTCACACATCGAGCCCTGCGGCACGTTCTTCACCTGCCAGAAATCCTGGTCGTCAGAAGGAATCTCAATACCGCTTCCCCAACGGCTGGCACCGTAGTAGTACAGGCTATTCGGATCGGGTACGTTGGCACCGTCGATATTCAACTGATAATAGTGGAAGCCCTCGTCCTGAGGCTCAGAGGTACCAGTCCATACGCCATTGGCGTCTTTTTTCATCTCATAGATCTTACCGGCGATGTCGAGTCCTACGAACGTGGCTTGCGGGGCTGTGATCTGTGCACGCACCATACGCTGTGAGTTCACTGCGGGGAACTGTTTGTTCTCCTGGTTGGTGATGGCGGGCTTGAAGTCCTCAACCACGTTTTCCGTTACTGAGGGAACGATGGGGTTCTGTCTGGGCGCACCAAACTGTGCCCATGCCGTCAGGCTCGTGAGAGCCAGCATTGAAAGAAATAGTTTTTTCATAAATGAATGTTGTTAGTGATGATAAATATTTAGATAATTGTTACTTTTACACCCTTCAATGTGAGTTTGACGTACTTTTGCCCGAAAAGTAAAAAGTTGAAATGCTTTGTTATAAAAGTTTAACATTCATGGCTATGAGGTGGAAAAT
Organism: Prevotella sp.; assembly: GCA_017518935.1. Taxonomy (GTDB): domain Bacteria; phylum Bacteroidota; class Bacteroidia; order Bacteroidales; family Bacteroidaceae; genus Prevotella. The sequence continues at coordinate 1,994 of JAFWTK010000208.1, read as the reverse complement.
GCCTACCTTTGCACTCGCTTATATTATATTAATAAGGTATAGGGATGACAGCAAAGAACAAGAAGAGGCGCTGGCACTGTCTTTCCGGACAGGAACCCACAGAGATGGACAAGACCATCATGTACTGGGAGAACAAGGGCAAGGAGGTGCCGACACGCGAACTGATTAAGACCAGTGAACAGATAGAGGGCATCCGCAGGGCGGGTGTTGTGAATACTGGTGTACTCGATGCGGTGGCGGCTACCATCCATAAGGGCATGAACACACTGGAGATTGACCAGATATGCCGGAAGTACTGCGAGGAGCACAATGCCATCCCAGCCTGTCTGAACTATGGCGGCGACGAGGATACTCCGCCTTTCCCGATGTCGGTGTGTACCTCTATCAACGAGGTGGTGTGTCACGGCGTGCCGAAGGAGGAGGATGTGCTCGAAGAGGGCGACATCATCAATGTGGACTTCACGACGATTGTCGACGGCTACTATGCCGACGCCAGTCGTATGTTTATCATCGGCAAGACCTCGCCAGAGAAGGAACAGTTGGTGCGTGTGGCGAAGGAATGCCTGGAGATTGGTATGGAAGCCGCCAAGCCCTATTCGTTCGTGGGCGACATCGGCCATGCGATAGAGAAGCATTGCAAGAAGTACCACTACGGCGTGGTGCGTGATCTGTGTGGTCATGGAGTAGGTAATGCTTTCCACGAGGAGCCCGATATAGCCCACTATGGCCATCGCGGTACGGGGATGCTGCTGGTGCCGGGCATGGTCTTTACGATTGAGCCGATGATCAATATGGGCACGTATCGGGTGTTTATCGATGCCGATGACCCATATGGCTGGGAGGTGATATCGGAGGATGAACTGCCAAGTGCCCAGTGGGAGCATACGCTGCTGATGACTGAGCACGGGGTGGAGGTGCTTAGTTACTAGGAAGACCTAGGATCCCCTAGGTTATCCTAGGAATGCCTAGAATTATTAGGAGATGAAAAATAATATATATATATTAGCGATAGAGTCGAGTTGCGACGATACGTCGGCTGCGGTGCTCAGAAATGATGTGCTGCTGTCGAACGTGACGGCTTCGCAGGCCGTACACGAGGCCTACGGCGGTGTAGTGCCGGAACTGGCATCCAGGGCGCATCAGCAGAACGTGGTGCCTGTGGTGCATGAGGCCATCAGGCGCGCAGGCATCACCAAGGAACAACTCTCGGCCATAGCCTTTACCAGAGGTCCCGGTCTGATGGGCTCGCTACTGGTAGGCGTGAGTTTTGCCAAGGGATTTGCCAGATCGCTGGGTATCCCCTTGATTGACGTGAATCATCTGCAGGGGCATGTGATGGCTCACTTTATTCGTGAGCCGGAGAGTCTGGATAAACAAGATTTTCCGGTTAATAGGATTCCGCCGTTGCCTTTTTTATGTTTATTGGTGTCGGGCGGTAATTCGCAGATCGTGAAGGTGAATGCCTACAATGATATGGAGGTACTGGGACAGACAATCGACGATGCGGCCGGCGAAGCCATAGATAAGTGCTCCAAGGTGATGGGACTGGGTTATCCTGGTGGTCCGATCATCGACCGACTGGCGCGTCAGGGTAATCCGAAGGCCTTTCATTTCGCCGAGTCGAACATCCCTAACCTCGATTACAGTTTTTCCGGACTGAAGACATCTTTTCTCTATTCGTTGCAGAAATGGGTGGCAGAAGACCCTGATTTCATTGAGAAAAACAAAGAGGATATCGCCGCCTCTCTGGAATGGACGATTGTGGACATCCTGATGAAGAAATTGAAGAAGGCTGTGAAGCAGACAGGTATTAAGCACGTGGCAGTTGCTGGCGGCGTGAGTGCAAACAATGGGCTCCGCAATGCCTTCTATGATGCCCAGAAACGCTACGGATGGACAATATACATCCCCAAGTTCAGTTATACCACCGATAATGCCGCGATGATTGGTGTCGTTGGCTATTACAAGTATCTGGACGGTGAGTTCTGCAGCAT
>JAFWTK010000207.1 GCA_017518935.1 Prevotella sp. | reverse complement strand
CTGGTCGATGGTCTGGTCATTGCTATAGTGTCCGTTGTCGAGTGCCACGATGGCAAAAGCCTCCAGTCCGCCAGTGCGATATTTCAGTGTCAGGTCGTCGTAGTTGTTCCACTTGTTGTTTTTCCACGTCTGACAGGTAGCCATCAGGCTGAATCCGTCGCCTTGGGGTTTCAGCGTCTTGATGCGGATGACGGCATTCACTTCGGCATTGTATTTCGCACCAGGGGCGGTAATCACATCCACATTCTTCACATCCACAGACTTCAGTCGCTTCAAATCGCCCATGTCGCGTACCTTTTTATTATTAATATAGATCTCGGGCTCACCCTTGGCCAGCACTTCGAACTTGCCGTCCTTGACCTGAACCAATGGAATCATCGACAGCAGGTCGTCGGCATTGCCTATATCATGCAGTATCGAGTGCTGCACATCCACCGTCATGCCGCCTGATGTCATCTTGTACTGCGGAATCTCACCCTTAATCTCCACACCATTCACGGCGTATGTCTCTGGCTGCAGGGTGATGGTGCCAATCTCGCCTACACTGACGTTTCTGGTGACGGTCTTATAGCCGATATACGACACCTTCAGTGTGATGCTTTTCTCTTTGCAGGGAATCACAAAGTCGCCATTCTCATTGCTCACGCCACCGTTTAAGTATGTGGAATTCTTGTCGTTGTTTGATGTGTCTGTGGCGCTGTGCAATGAGATGTTGGCAAATTCAATAGGCTCTCCACTTTCATCCACGATGCGACCTATTACTTTGGCATCCTCTTTCTGGGTACACTCTATGAAGATTCTGTCATCGTCGTAAGTCACCTTCATTGGATAAAAGCCGATGACCTCACGAATGGCTTCCTCGATAGGCAGGTCGCTGAAGTGAGTGGTCACGGTGAAGTCCTCCAGTTCGTCGTAGATGAAATAGATGGTCTTGTCGCTGGTGGCCGCGTTGAGGTCTTCGAGCACTTTCGAGAGTGACTCGTTCTGGTAGTCGCGGCTGATCTTCTGTGCCTGGGTGCACAATGTCAGTACACAGAACAGGGCTGTGAATATATATGGTTTCATAATGGTGATGCTTGGATTATTCTACAATCAGTTTCTTGTTGTCGCGGGTGATGTGGATGCGTTCGAACTTGTTGAACGTACCGATGATGTCGTCGATGGTGGCTTTTTGGTCCCATGTGAAGTAGAGGCGGATATGCTTGCCGGCCTCACTCTTATAGACGACCTCACACTGGTGGAAAGTTGCAATCTCGTTCAGGATGGTTGCCAACTCAGTATCGTCATAGACGACGGGCTTTATCGCTGTACTGTCAGCAGGCGTTTGGGTGTTGGGTGACAGGTGTTGGTTGTTGGTTGATACGACAACCTCCTGTTCTGCGACTCCAGTCTCATAATTTCTTATAATATGCACGGTGGCATAGGCGATACCTGAAAGCATCAGTACACCAACAAACATAGCGGCAATTTTCAGCAGCATTGGCCTTTCACTTTTCACTTCTCTCTTTTCACTTCTGAACTTCTCCCAAGCCTCGTTGGCGTCAGGCACTTTGATGTCCGTCTCGTCCAGCATCTGGTCGAGTTGCTCGTCTGTATAGTCCTCGGGATGCAGGAGCATCCTGATCTGTTCTTCTTTCTTCATGATTCTTTGTTTTTAAAAGTTGAACGTAGTTTCCTCAACCCCTGCACGATGTGCTTGTTGACGGCGGAAAGGCTGATGCCGAGTTCTTTTGAGATGTCCTTGTACGACTGCTCCTCGTTGTAGTGCATCTTGATGATGCGACCAGTCTGAGGGGTGAGCCTCTCTTCTACGTAGCGGTTGATGTCAGCAATCAACTCTTCATCGTCTCTTTCTGAATCCACAAATGTGTGTAATCCGTGGAATTCGTTGTTTTGTCTTCTCTGTGCAATGATGTTAAGGCAGCGATTACGGATACAGGTCAAGAGAAACGTTCTCTGAGACTCTTCGCGCAGTGGGGTGGTACCTCCCCACAGTCGGGCGAAGACATCCTGTACGGCATCTTTCGCCTCGTCTTCGTTGCCCAACAGGATGTAGGCTGCCTTGTACATCCTGCCGTACTCCGAAAGGAAGAGTTCCTTGAATTGCTTCTCTCTGTCTGACATCTTTTCGTCGCTGTTTTTACTCTATATACAGATGAGCAAGGGAAATCATTACCCCTTTGCTACAATTTTTTGCAAAAATAATAAAAAACCCACATGATATGCTTGTTTTCTTAATAAAAATGATTATATTTGCAAACATTAAATTAGTAGTTATCATGAGAAGAAAGGTTTTATTTGCATTCCTGCTGGTGGCTGCGGCGATGGCGGCACAGGACTTTAAGTTGAATGAAAGTGGTTACTATACTGCCGGAGGTACCGACGTGATGGTGTTCAGCGACTTCTATCCTGAAGGACATCAGGGTGGGGTGAGCATCTTAATCAACGGTCACCGTGTGGCCAGTAACGGTGATATCCGTATGGAGGCAACACCTGGTCAGTGGCAGCCCGTGCCCAAACAACTCAAACGTGAGATTGAAGGCAATTCCATCGTCACCACGCTCTGCTATCCAGACTCCTCGCGCCACCTCACAGGCTTCAATCCGATGGTCTATCCTGACTATCAGGTTGTATATAAGGTACGTGTGGAACCGCAGGATGATGGCATCCTTGTGACTGTCGATCTGGATAAGCCCGTGCCCAACTTCCTCTTGGGCAAGGTGGGCTTCAACCTCGAATTCTATCCCGGCGACCTGTTCGGTAAACCCTGGATGATGGACGCTCAGACTGGCATCTATCCTCGTCAGCCGAACGGTCCGTTGATGAGGACGCAGCCCAATCAACTGCACAGCGGCAACTTCCATCAAACAGGTAAACCGCTTGCCAGTTTGAAACAACTCAACGGCAAGGGCTATAGTCCGATGATTGCCGACGATATCATTGCCGAGCCATACGCCGTGGGCCGTAAGTTCACCTCGTGCCCCGCTGATGCGATGAACCGACTGACAGTTGAGAGTTTTACCGGCGACCTGAAACTCTACGACGGTCGCATGAACCACAACAACGGCTGGTTCGTCCTCCGCAGCGAGATCGCCAAGGGAGCCACCAAGGGTGCCGTGCGCTGGAAGATCACCCCCGCCATTGATCCTGACTGGCTCAGCAATCCCGTCATCCAGACCTCGCAGGTGGGCTATCATCCCCGTCAGCCCAAGCGTGTCATCATCGAGACAGATGCCCGTGAGCAGATCAATGAACAAGTACAGTTGCTCTCTATTGGTGAGAATGGAGAGACCCTTGTTAAGACTATCACGCCATCCAAGTGGGGTAAGTTCCTCCGTTACAATTATCTGACGGCTGATTTTTCAGATATAACACAGCCGGGTCTCTATCAGGTGCGCTATGGCAAATGCCGCTCATCCGTCTTCCGCATTGCCGACGATGTCTACGACCGCGGTGTGTGGCAGCCTGTCATCGAATACTTCCTGCCCGTGCAGATGTGTCACATGCGGGTGGCAGAGAAATACCGTGTCTGGCACGACTATTGCCACATGGACGATGCCCTGATGGCTCCTGCCGGCAATCATATTGATGGATACGACCAGAAGCCTGGCCTCTCCAAGTATGCTGAACTGCAGCCTGTGCCAGGTGTGAATGTCGGCGGCTGGCACGATGCCGGTGACTTTGACCTCCGCATTGAGTCGCAGGCGGGCGAGGCCTATATCCTGGCTCTGGCCTACGAGGCCTTCCATCCCGAGATTGACGTAACGGCCATCGACCAGCAGAACCACCGCGTGGAGATACACGAGCCCGACGGACGTAACGACATCCTCCAGCAGATAGAGAACGGTGCCCTTACCGTGGTGCGCTCTTATCAGGCCTTGGGACGGCTCTATCGTGGTATCATCTGTAACAATGTGCGTCAGTATGTGCTTCTTGGCGATGCCTCAGCGATGACTGACGGCGTTAGTGGCAATGAGGATGACCGCTGGATTTTTACGGAAGATAATCCTCAGCGTGCCCTCTCGACGGTTGCCCAACTTGCTGGTGCCTCACGGGTATTGAAGGGCTTCAACGATGCCCTCGCCGCCGAGTGCCTGCAAATCGCCCGCGACGTCTACGAGCAGACGCAGGTCTCTGGCTGGGCCGAGAGTGCCAAACTCCAGGCCGCTCTCGAACTCTGGCTTACTACTGGCGAACAGCCCTATCTTGACTTCGTACTCGACCGTCAGGAGATGGTCATCAGGGGTATCAGTCGTACGGGGTGGTGCGCTGCCCGCTTGGTGCAGCGTCTCGAAGAGGGCATTACCGTGAAGGGCTCGCCCTATGCCAAGGTTGCGAAAGATAAGCGTGTGAAAAAGTTCGTTGCTGACTTCCGCAAGGCCCTCGAAGGCTATAAGACCCAACTCGACCAGCAGTCAGCAGAGACTCCCTACGGTGTGCCTTATCGCCCGAGCATCTGGGGCGCAGGCTGGGACATCCAACGCTTCGGCTTCGAGTACTACTTCCTGACCTCGGCCTATCCAGATATCTTCCCTGCGGAGACAGTCTTTAATGCCCTGAACTTCGTGCTCGGCTGTCATCCCGGCAGCAACAATGCCTCGTTTGCCTCCGGTGTGGGAGCCAAGTCGGCCACCGTCGCCTACGGTCTGAACCGCGCCGACTGGTCGTACATCCCTGGTGGCGTAGTCTCTGGCACGGCGCTGATACGTCCTGACTTTCCGGAGTTACTGGAATTTCCCTTCCTGTGGCAACAGGTGGAGTATGTCCTCGGAGGCGGCTCGTCGCACTATATGTTCCTCGTGCTCGCCGCCCGGCAGTTGCTGCAGCAATGATTATATGATAGAGATATGAAGCAAATGACTGAACGGAGAAAATGGTTGCTTGCCGCGCTCCTTATTTGTGGTGTGACGGTGGCACTGGCACAGAAGAGTGAGCCGACGGACGAGACGATTGTGTTTACCCCCCAGTGGATGGCGCAGGCGCAATTTACAGGTTACTATGTGGCGGAGGTCAAAGGCTTCTATCGCGAGGCGGGCGTGAAGGTGAAGATAGAACATCCCTCGTCTACGCAGCCTGCCATGAGCCGGTTGCGTAATAACCTCTGTCAGGCTACGACGCTGCAACTCTGTCAGGGCATCTGTCATTCTGCAATGCCGGTCATAACCCGCCAGTCATCGGCGGCGAACATGGTGGTGACTTCCTTAATATGTTACCGAACTTCCCCATCGGCGTCATGCCTGGATTGCAGTTTCAGGGCGAGGAAATAGATAACATCAAGGGTCGTCCGCTGTTTATCTATACCGACGGACTGAATGAGGCAGAGAACCGTGAGTATGTGCAGTTCGGCGATAGTCATCTGCTCGACATCCTGCGCAACACCCACTTCGAGACAGCCCGTCAGGTGGTGGAGACCCTTGCCGCCGAGGTGGAACGCCATCGTGATTGCGCGGATCCCAACGATGACCTGACGATGATGTGCCTGCGTGTCAACTGATTTACCTACATATTTGTACCTTTCTCCTTGCCGTGTACACTCTTCACTTTCATACCCAGTTTCCTCGGTAGAATAGCGTTGAGAGTGACTCCCACAAGGGCTGCGAGTGCCAGTCCGGAGAAATGGATGGGACCAATGCTTACATTATCGTCGGCACCATATTTCACGCCGATGGCAATGACCAGGATAGAGGCTGCCACAAAGACATTCCGCGAAGAGTTGAGGTCAACGCTGTCCTCCACCAGGTTGCGCACACCGACAGCAGAGATCATGCCGTAGAGAATCAGACTCACACCACCGATGGTGGCTTGGGGCATCAAGCCGATGAGACAGGCGAACTTGGGACAGAAAGAAAGCAGAATGGCGAAGATGGCTGCCAGACGGATGACGGCAGGATCGAAGACCTTCGTGAGGTTCAGCACACCGGTATTCTCACCATAGGTCGTGTTGGCCGGCGCACCGAAGAGTGATGCTAATGCCGTAGCCAGTCCGTCGCCCATCAGCGTACGATGCAGGCCAGGTTCTTTCAAAAAGTCCTTTCCTACAGTGGAGGAGATGGCACACATATCGCCGATGTGCTCCATGATGGTGGCAATGGCAATCGGCAGGATGGCGATGATGGTAGAGATGAGGAAGGTATTGTCGATGTCATCAAAGACTGCCAGCACGGTCTGCTCACGGTTGAAAGGCAGTCCGATCCATGCGGCCTCGTCTAATGCCGAGAAATCCACTTCGCCCAACACGGCGGCCAGCGTGTAACTGACCAGTACGCCCAACAGGATGGGGATGATCCGGAGGATGCCCTTGCCCCACACACTGGCAGTGATAACAGTCACCACAGCCACCACAGCCAGTAGGCCGTTGGTGGCGCAGTTCTGGATGGCACTGCCAGAGAGCACCAGTCCGATGGCAATGATCATCGGACCAGTCACCAATGGCGGGAAGAACCGCAGGATCTCCTCCAAACCGAACGACTTGATGAGTCCTGCCATCACGAAATAGCACAGGCCGGCACAGAAGACACCAATACAGGCATAGTCAAGGGCAAGTGTCTCGGACATGCCTT
>JAFWTK010000024.1 GCA_017518935.1 Prevotella sp. | reverse complement strand
CGCTAATCGCCACAATGGTGGCGTTGGCCGAAAACATTGTAATATTCTGTGTACAGAAAACGCATAAATAACAGGTAGCGGACTTGACCGTGAGAGTATAGAGCGAGTTTCTGAAGCCCCAGAAGAATGCTATCATGCTGGCGATCAACCCATTATTCTTGATGGGCTGTAGATGACCGCAAAAATGATGGTAGTTACAAGACTCCGTCATGCCGCCCATGAGACACTGCGCTGTAGATGACCGCAAAAATGATGGTAGTTACAAGTCCTCAGGTAGCTCACGACCTGAGCCATCGCTGTAGATGACCGCAAAAATGATGGTAGTTACAAGATGTCGTTGACGAACTGGCCGAGGGCCTGCGCTGTAGATGGCCGCAAAAATGATGGTAGTTACAAGTCCTGCGCCGCTGCTACAAGGAGGACTACTGCTGTAGATGGCCGCATGCTCACAATGTGTCTGACACTTTGTGAGGTAAGAACATGATAAAGATGTTTTTGACTGGATAATCAATAAGGTAGAAGAAAAAGATGTAATTTTGCAAACGCAATATGAATATGGATAAAAACATAGATTATAGAGATAACGGCAACCTCTTGCAACACAGAGAGGAGTTCGAAATGGTATATGGCATTATCTCTGCCCACAAGAAACGGGCAATGAGTGCCATGCATAATGAATATATAGCTGGAAAAAGCAGAAATAGCAGTCATCCAATGATGATAAAATTGTGTCATTCGAAATGGCACAAATTCCAAGTGTACTGTTTTCGACGGGTTGGACAAACCATCAGATTATTATGAATAGGTGTGGTGAAAGAATGGTAAAAGAGGCGATTGCCAATGGCTTCCTTCTGGAAAATGGTCAAAAACCGTCAGAAAAAGGGTCAAATGTGACCATTTCCTTGAAGAAAATGGTCACAAAATGGTCACATGGATGACCAAAAACAGCCAAAATTGAAAGTCCCGAAATTCCCTGCGCCCATTGTAGAGGAGGTTTACAAGGCCATCAAATTAAATCGCAAAGCGAAGTATTCTTGGCTGGCCGACAACCTTGGGGTTAGCGAACGCACAATCCAACGCGCAATTGACGAATTAAAGGAACTGGGATACATCAATAAAGAGCATTCGAAAAACAAGGGCGAGTGGCAGTTGTTGAAATAAAAAAGGGATTATATGACTACACCTTAATACAAGGACATCCAACTAGTGATGCTGTACTTGTCATCTCCTGTCAGACGTACGTTCTTGGTGGTTTCTTTAATCGACTCAGGGTATTTCCACCCAATGATTTCACGTATATAGAAATGAATCGAGGCAAGGGAATATGTGGCGAAATCAGCCTGTTTGGAGTAGGCAATGAGGAACGAACGGTAGAAAGGCGAATTGTCTTCTGAAAAGGTTTTGACTTCGTCATAGTACACATAGCCTTCATACATTCCGGCAGCATCCAGATTCCACAGGAACTCCTCTGGGTATTCGACGATCTCGGCATAATCGCCTCTTTTGCTTTTCACCCAACGATAATCCGTCAGGTTCCGCTTGGCATGTGGCGGAATGGCAATCATTCTTTGCATGGAAAGCGCGTCTGAACATTTGGTGGAGTCGTAGTAACAGTATTTGCTGCCGTCACTGTCCGTTCTGTAAGAACGGCTTCGGTCGATGTATATGGTGTCGGAGGTTTTGTTCTTGATTTGCACGAAGTACACGCGGTCCTCTTTGTCGTTATAGATGGGACTATCGACCCATTTTTTCAGGAAATTTATTTCGATGTCGTCGTTCGACATCAGCGAATTGGTCTTGACACCGAAGATGGCAGTAAAGTCTTTCGCTTTTCTGCTGAGACTCATCAGTTGCTGTCCCAGCGGGACGCGGTAATGGCAGCGATTGTACCTGTCGATTACTTTCTGGTTCTTTTGGTCTGGCCCCACGAAAACCATCTTCTGCGCCATTGCAGTCATGGAGCATAACAGACAGAATAGGATAATCGTTTTCGTCTTCATCATCATGCCGTTTGATTTGGGGATAAAACATTCCCTCAATTTGCCGGCAAAAATATGGCATTTTTCTGGAATAGACAAACTTTTTGAGCCTTTTTTCAAAGAATAATAGGAAAAACGACTCATTATCGAAATCTTTTTGTATTTTTGCAGGTGCAATCCGTATGGAGAGCAAGATATCATTATGTACAATCAGATTCGGTAATATACGATATTTATGATGCAAACTTGGCGGCTCTCGCTGCTCCGTAACTTCATCTTCGTCCTGCTCTGCGCCGTCATTCTGACGGGGTGCTCGACAGACAACGACGACAATCCTGCTCCCGCACAGGAGTATACGGGCGTTCCGCTGATTATCCTCGACACCGACATTGGCTCCTCCACTGACGACCTCTTCTCGCTGGAGATGCTTTATTACTATCAGCAGCAGGGACGCTGCAAGTTGCTCGGCGTGGTGGTGGACCGCGAGGGTGAGGACTGTGCCGCCTGTGCCGATGTGATGAATACGTACTTCAATAACAGCGACGTGCCCGTCGGTTTGGTGCGCGATGGTGTCAAGAACCCGTCGGTATGGATCGACTACAAGGCTCTGCCCACCTATACGAAGACTGACGGCACACCTATGTTCGCCCGCAGCATCGGCGACTACTCGGCACTGCCCGACGGCTGGCAACTCTACCGACGTCTGCTCGCCGCACAGCCCGACCACTCGGTGAGCATCTGCTCCATCGGCTTCACTACCTGTCTCGCCCAGTTGCTGGAGTCCGAAGGCGATGCCTATTCTCCGCTGTCGGGCGTGGAACTGGTGCGACGCAAGGTGAAGTGCCTCTACCTTCAGGGCGGCTCCTTCGGCCAGTCCCCTGAGCCCGACTACAACTTCCTTCAGGGCATGGACTTTGCCAAGACTTTCTTCCGCCTCTGGCCCTCTGATGTCGACATCATCTTCGACCCTATGGAGACGGGCAACGGCATTGAGTACCTGCCTGAGCAGGTCATCAGTGATGTCTCATGGACCGACTATCACCCCATCAAGCAAGTCTATATGACCTGCAACTGCAACACCGGCCAGATGATGTGGGATCCGCTGACTGTCATCAACGCTGTGGAGGGCGACGAGCTTTTCACGCTGACTGAGCGCGGCACCGTGGTGCTCAATGACGACGGTACGGTCATCTTCACCCATTTGGCCACGGGTAACAGTCGCTTCCAAATGCCCGGCGACGATGCCTGGCGCTCCGCCATGCTGGAGAAAATCCGCAACGTGAATATGATACATTAAGAAAGGTGTGTCAAATTTTGACACACCTTTTCTTTGTCGCCTATAAAAAACGATTAAAGGCTAAACTTGTAGCCGAGCGTCAGCCAGGCACAGTTGCTGCGGTAGTTGTCGTCAGTGGTGCTTTCCTTATTGATGGGCGTCAGGCCAAAGTTGGTGTTCCAGTCGATGGTGATGCCATTCTTGAACTCATACGAGAGACCGATGGGCAGTGAGAGATTGAAACCCTTGCATGCGTCCTTAAAGTCATGGCCGTCGTTCTTTGCGCTGAGCAGGAAACCTGGCTGGATGCCGACCTTCAGGGCAAAGCCCTTCAGGACATAGAAATTGGCCAGAACGGGGATGTTGAGGTAGTCCAGGTTCACGTTCCACTTAGAGCCGCTGACCTTCTCTTCCATACGCCAGCCCTGCATGGTGTAGTAGGCACCACCCGAAGCCGACAGCCAGTTGAGGATGTAATACTCAGCCTCGACACCGCCAACGAAAGCGCCACGCAACTCATCTTTAAAGTCTGTCTTTATTCCTGGGATTTTGACATAATAATAGGTAAAAGAGCCACCCAACGAACCTACACTGAGACCAACTGCAGGCTTCAAAGTGAAGGTACCAATGTCGTGACGGACATTCTGTGCGGTTGCACCAATTGTAGCCATCATGGCGGCTACTGCCAATACAAAAAACTTTTTCATTGTTTCAATCAAATTAGTGAATACTAGTTATAGATATCTGTATTTGTGGCAAAGATAGGTATTAGTTTTGATATATCCAAGTTTTTTTGTAAAAAAATGATGATTTCTCTTAAAAAAGTTTGCAAAGAACCGAAAAAAGTCTTATCTTTGCACACAGATAATTAAAAAATTGTACAAACATGAAAAAGTTTTTTTTGATGGTAGTAGCCGCCATGATGGTTACAACGAACGTGAATGCACAGGATGAGAAGAACGAAATCGGTGTGTTCTATGGTGTTGAATCTGCTTCAAATATTTTCTCGTTTTTTACAAGTGCTTTCGCTGCTGCCGCTGGCGACCAGAGTTCTTGGTGGGGCCCTATCGGTGCTGAATACTATTACCACCTCACACCGGGTGTGGCTGTTGGTGGCGTGCTTGCGTATGCCTCTTGTAAGGCTGAGGACGATAAAACGAAGCAGAAGGATCTGAGTGAGACCTTTATTACGCTGATGCCGTCGGTGAAGTTCAACTGGTTGCGCAAGAAGAATTTTGGCATGTATTCGGCTCTATCGGCTGGTGTGATGTTCGCCTCTATTTCTGTCGAGGGTGCTGCAAAGGAAGCCGATAAGGATGCCAAGGACGAGACCATCACTAACTTTATGTTTCAGGCTACAGCCTTAGGTCTTGAGTTCGGGGGTAACTTCCGCGGATTTGTCGAGGCTGGTCTTGGTGAGAAGGGTGTGCTCTGCGCCGGTCTGCGTTATAAGTTCTAAAATATCATATTAAAAACCATATTTAACTAAAAAGACGATATGAAGAAGGTTGTTCAAGTGGCGCTCTTCGCCACAATGGGCTTGTTCGGAACAGTCGGTGCTTCTGCTGCCGACTTTATGAACATGGAGCCGATGAAGTTGATGACTCCTGAAATGGAGCCGAAGTTAGACTACAGTGTGAGGGACGTGCGGCTTGAGAAATTGTCAACCATGAATAAGATGGATCCCCTCAGCACGCCGGAAGTGAACAAGTACCAGATGACATGGATGCGTACCAACCCCGACGTGAAGCCTTACAAGGTGATGGACGACCTGACCTTCGTGGGAATCCCCGTATTTGCGGCCGGCTGGATCATCAAGAGCGAGAAGAACTCGTTCCGTCAGGACTACAACAACAAGCACGCCAATACGCGTCTGCTCACGAACTTCAAGACGGGTATCGACGACTACACACAGTATTTCGGCCCTGCTATGACGGTGGGCTTAAAGTTAGGCGGCTATGAGGGTCGCAGCGACTGGGGGCGCCTGCTGGCTTCGGCAGCGATGTCATACGGTATCATGGCGGGCCTCGTAAACGGTATCAAATATACCGCCAGTGAGATGCGCCCCGACGGCTCTTCAGCCAACTCGTGGCCCTCAGGCCATACGGCTACCTCTTTCGTGGGTGCCACCATGTTGCACAAGGAGTATGGCTTGACGCGCTCGCCCTGGTTCTCTGTAGCGGGCTACGGTGTGGCTACGGCTACGGGTGTGATGCGTATCCTGAACAACCGCCACTGGATCAGCGATGTGCTGAGCGGTGCCGGTATCGGTATCATGTCGACCGAGTTGGGCTATGCCCTGAGTGATATCATCTTCAAGGGCAAGGGGCTGTTGCGCAACGACTTGGATGCGTTCAGCGAGAACCCCTCGTTCTTTGCCATCTCGATGGGCATGAGTTTCGGTTCGAAGGACATCGGTTTCACCTGGGATGACCTGACGGGTAATTCTGTTTTCAAGGATGTTGCGAATGAATTAGGTGATGAGGTTCTTGAGAACATTAATATTGATTTCCACACGGCCACGTCGGTGGATGCCGAGGGTGCCTACTTCTTCAACAAATATATCGGTGTCGGTGGTCGCTTGCGCGTGAGGGCGATGACCGCCAAGAGTTGGGGTAACTTCGTCGGACAAGCCCAAGACGACTGCAACGAATATTTGACGACTGTCTATGAAATTTATAATGCTACCAAATTGGATGATGAGGATAAGATTCCATCTGGCGACTTCAACAGGCTGATGACAGATGTGATTACCGATGAGCAAATCACCGTCGAGAGCGACCACCTGACGGAATTCTCTGCCAACGTGGGTCTCTACCTGAACTTGCCGCTGAGCAAGCGATTCGCACTGGGCACGAAGTTCCTGGTTGGTCGTACGATGACACAGGACCTCGACATCAACGCAGCCTACAAGGGAACGGTGAAGAATATGGACTCCCATATCGAGATAGACAATGGTGAATTGACTGCCCTCGATCTGAGCAACATCCACGATGGCAACAAATATGACACGGAATGGGACTATCTATCGATGGGCGGCAACAATTCGACGACCTACGGCACCGGTATCTCGCTGACCTACAAATACAAGTCGAACTTTATGTGGAGGGTGTTCTGCGACTTCGACTACTCCAAGAAGACCTTCACGCTGAAATACGACCCCTTTAGTTTCATGAAGGTGATGACCCCCGACCTGAGTACGGTGTACGAAATCTGTGGTATGCCTACGGCTCCGCTGGAGTTTGAGAAAGAGAAAAAGATGAAGTATCTGACCATTGGCGCTTCTTTTGCCGTTTCGTTCTAAGCCGAAACTGCCGATGAAGATCAGACGGGCACTACTGATACTGACCATGACAGCCCCGCTCTTTGCATACGCAGAGGGCGGGGTGTTGGGTTTTATCAAGAAGGTGGGAACCCACATCGACTCGATGACCATCCGGGGAGTCGATCGCCAGTATATCGAGATGCCCGAGAAACCTTGGCAGGTGATTCTTCAAGGTAATGTCAACCAGAGCGTGCTGAAGATGGATGCCCTGGTGGATGCCAGTCGGTTGAATCTGTTGGCCCGGGACACAGGTGAAGACACTTTTGGCGACCTCAGTTGGGAGCCTCGCATCAAAACACCGGTATCGACATACGCCGGTGTGTGGGCGGGCTATCGTGGCTACGGGTTCGGCTATTCGAAGAATGTCGGCGGCGATGATGGTAGTATCATCAAGTTCGGTCTGATAGGCAGTTCCTACGGCGCGACCCTCCGTATCCATCGGTTCAGCACCAAAAGACCCACCGTAGATGCGAAAAACAGTATACCTGAGAAGGAGAACGTGACTATGGAGTATCCGCTTGACGACCCCATGCAAGTGAGGCTGATGACATTCGACGCCTATTACTTTTTCAACGGCAAGCGTTGCTCCTATACGGCGGCCTACGACCAAAGCGTCATCCAGCGGCGCTCCTCAGGCTCGCTGATGGCGGGGGCGATGTACTATCACTCTACCATCGATTTCGTGGAAGACCGTAATGCCGACTTCATCTATCTGATGAACGACATCGGCAAGACAAAGCATTATCAATTTAGTTTCGGAGGCGGCTATGCCTACAACTGGGTGCCGTGCAAGGGCTTGCTGGTGAGCGGGTTGGCTCTGTTGATGGTGACGGCCTACAACCGTCTCGATGTGTGGCATTACAACAGTAACTTCCGCCAGTATTTCATGGGTGAGATCGAGAGTATAAGTGACATACCGGCGGGGAGTCTCGACCCTAAGAATATGGATCAGGCGACGGTTGATCAGGATATCAGGAATAATTTACGTGTCTGGCCGATGGAGGATAATGCCTACGAAAAGCAGTACAGTCATGCCATACCCGTCATCGATGCTCGCCTGTCGGTGACATACAATGTGGGCAACTGGTTCTTTAACACGAATGCCCAGGTGCACCGTTTCAGTTTCAAGTACGATGATGACAAGGGCAGTCTGACAGACTGGTATATCAATGCCTCAGTCGGTTTGAGACTCTAAACCGTTTCCTTTTTCTGCTGTCTCGTATAATCGAGTGCTGCGCCGATGGCGGTGCAGTACTGGGAGTATTTGGGGATGTGGAAGCGGATGTCGTAGAGTTTCTCCAAGGCGGGGAATACCTCCTTGCACTGCGGCAGCAACGAGAGGTTACCGATGAGCACGAAGTCGCGAATGTCGCTACCAAGGGAGGCGAGCCAGGCGGCGGAGCCTATCGACTGGAGCACCATCTTGATGATGCCTGCGGCAATGTCTTCCTTCGAGGCGTCACTCTGGGCACGGGCGAAATTGGAGGCGGTGGTGTCCATAGGCAGTCCGGGCAGTGGCTGTGGACTGATATCACCGATGGTGAGGTCGATATTACGGTCATTGCCATGTTTGGCCATATTTGCCACTTGCGAGATGTCACTGGTGTTCAGCATGATACGGGCGAGGCCGGCCAGTGTTCCGCCTCCTACACCGATACCACCGATATGATGCATGTCGTCACCGTCACACCGCACGAAGGATGTACCTGTTCCCATCGAGACAACGATGGTATGGTCGAGTTTCGATTCAAAGCGTGCACCCAGACCGTCTGCAATAAACTCCTGTGACTTGCTCGTGGGCAGGCCGTAGATGGGTTGGTCGATGTAGGCGGCACCCACACCTGTCAGCATGACGTGCTCCACGTCTTTCAGTTCAATGTCGTTGTCGTGCAGATACTTGCCGAAGGCCCCGTAGAGTGAGGTGATGGGGTCGGCTGCAGTAATGCGGATTGGGGCAGAGATCTTGTTGTTCTTGATACCTACAATCTTGGTTGTGGAGATACCCACGTCGATTCCGATGACGATTCCCATGGCAATTTATAATTTGACAATTTACAATTTTACTTTTTATTATTTAACTCGTCGAAACGGGCGAGTTTGTCGAGGTAGTATTGGCGCAGGTCAGCCCATTTGTAGTAGGGGTGACTGTCGGTCTTGACAGGGAGGGTGGCTTCGCGCTCGTTGAGCAGGGCCTTCACCAGGATATCCCCTGAGCCTTTCTTCGGGCGATAGAAAATCAGTTGGATGTTACAGCCCATGGGGAAGATTTTGTAGTTCTGCCAGTATTGGTCGAGTTCGTCGAGGTTCTCCACCTGTACAGCACAGTTGTCGAGTTCCAGCAGACAGGCGAGTGGCATGACGCACACCTCGTGGCCGAAGCGGAGGGTGGCCTGTGTCTGGCTAACGGTGTCGGCGGTCTCGATGATATTCCTCAGGAGGTTGCGCTGACTGAAGGGCATGATGCCTTTCGTCTGTGGGGCTGGGCCGTAGTTGAGATACCAGGCGATGTTGTTCTGTCGCCAGAGGTCGTAGATCTCATCCTCGGTAAAGAGGGAGAAGAGTTCAATATCGGTATCATGACTCTGCATGTTGGTGGCAATCTCGAAAAGGCTACGCATGAAAGAACTGGCACGGAGGTTGTTGAACACCCACTGCTGATCGTTGAAGAGGGCCTGCATCAGACGTGAAGGATGGGTGTATTTGTCGCGCCAGACCTCACGACGCAGTTTGCCGTCGTTGCCGGTCTCTTTCACAAGACCGTCCCAAGGCTGGTTCAGATAGTATTGCAACGACTCACTGACATCATTGTGGAAACGGGCAGACGGATTGGCAGCCGCCAATTCCTCGCACTCTGCAATCATGGAGAGGATGCAACGGTTGACCACCGTGGAACGGGCATCAATAGGTACGTTCTTCGTCTTGAATATCTCCGGGAAATTCTGGGCCATGCGCATACCGATGCCGTGATGCTGGCGTTCACCAACGGTGGAGAGGTCGCCTAAACGGTCGACTGAAGTCGGCTCGAAGGCTTCAATCTTCCTGAGTGTCTCTTCACCGAGGGGAGTCAGTTTTCCCTGCTCCTTGGCTTCGCGGAGGGTATTCCGAGGACCGATATAACTGTTCTCAGCAATCAGCCAACGGGAACCGTGACGACCGTAGTGACTCATATAGAAGGGCTCATAGCCTTTGGGGGCGGGGGTGAGCGGCTTGTCGGGCAGGCGACGGTTGTAGTCCAGATACTGACTGCCAGACAAATACTTGTTGGCCTTGATTTCTTCGCGGGCGGTCTGGGCGGTGATGGTAACAACCATCAAGGCGACTGCGAGGATTGTAATGAGTCTTTTCATACCTTATTATTATTAAAAGAAAACCCGGCTCCACGAGGGATAACCGGGCTAATGAAAGGAGGAGTGGTACCTCCAGGAATCGAACCGGGGACACACGGATTTTCAGTCCGATGCTCTACCAACTGAGCTAAGGCACCATGTCTGTGGTTGCAATCCTTTCGTTTGCGGGTGCAAAGGTACTGCTTTTTTTTGAACCCACCAAATTTTTT